>JAEELT010000076.1 GCA_016282855.1 Clostridiaceae bacterium
ATCCACTAGCAGAGGAGGGTGTATCTCGACTACAGCCCATTCGGCTATTCCGCGGCTTTCTGGACCTGGGAACAGTGGGAAAAAGAAATCGACTTCATGGCGATGAACGGCATAAATATGCCTCTGAGCGTTGTGGGCAGCGAAGCCGTGTGGTACTACACGATGAGAGATTTCACCTACAGCGAAAAGGGCGCGCTCTCATATCTGAGCGGCCCCGCCTTCTGGCCCTGGCAGCTTATGACGAATATTGACAGCTATTTCAGCCTTTCTGATGTGAAATATATCGAGAGCCGCGCAAAGCTCGGCAGGCAGATTATTGACAGGGAAATTGAGCTCGGTATGACACCGATTCAGCAGGGTTTCTCCGGCATGGTGCCCAAGACCCTTTCCCGCCTTTTCAAAAAAATCAGGATGACAATGGCAAAATCCTGGTGCAACTTCCCCGTGACCTATCAGCTCGACCCGACCGACCCGGTCTTCAGAAAATTCGGCACAGCCCTGCTTGAAAAGCAGAAACAGCTTTTCGGGGCTTATCACTACTACGCCTGCGACCCCTTCCATGAAAATGAGCCCGTGGTGAAATCAAAGGACTATCTTTTCAAGGTCGGCAGAACGATAGACGATATGTACAAATCCTTTGACCCGGATTCGGTGTGGGTTATGCAGAGCTGGTCCCTGCGCCCGCAGATAATCAAAGCCGTGCCCAAGGGCAGGCTCCTGGTGCTTGATATTGACGGGTCAAAACACTCTCAGAACGAGGAGTTTTTCGGCCACGACTTTGTGCTGGGCAACATTCACTCCTTCGGTGACAGAAACACTCTGCACGGCAGCATAAAAGCCCTTGCCGATAACCCCTACGCCTGCCTTGAGGAAGGTAAAGGCAGGGAAAACTGTGTGGGCACCGGGCTTTTCCCCGAGGGAATTTATCAGAATCCGCTCTACTATGATCTGGCGTTTCAGATGCTTACGGAAAGCGGAAAGCTTGATCTTGAGCCCTGGCTTGATGACTACGCTGAGCGCCGCTACGGCAGCGCAGAGCAGTGCCTTAAAGACGCTGTTAGAGCGCTTCGCGCCTCCTGCTACTCGGAAAACTGCACGGGCAGGGAAACCGGCTCAGTTATCTGCATGCGCCCCTGCACACAGCGCACACACACCGCTCCCAACGATGTGCCGGAGCTGCGCTATGACAATAAAACCCTCCTCGGCGCCCTCGAAAGCCTTCTTAAGGCGGAAAACGCCTGCAACGACGGCTATGCTTTCGATGTGTGCGATATCACAAGGCAGGTGCTCAGCAACCACTGCGCCGTGCTCTTTGAAAATACCATGGAAGGCTTCAATACAAGGGATGTGCGCAAGTTTGAGCGCTCATCAAACGCCTTCCTCAAAATCTGCGACGAGCTTGACGCGCTGCTTCAGACCCGGCCCGAGCTCACGCTCTCAGAGCATCTGGCCGCCGCGGCAGCTCTCGCTCTGAGCGATAAGGAAAAAGAAAACTTTGAGCTCAATCTGCTCGCTCTGATTACGGTATGGGGTCCTCCCGCCAGGAGCGTAAACTACGACTATGCCTGGAGAGAATGGGGCGGAATGATAAAAACATTTTACGCAAAACGCTGGCAGAGCTTCTTTGAATTCCTTGCCCTGCGCTTCCCTAAGAGGGGCAAATTCTCAAGCGTCACCAAAAAACAGTATTGTGAAAGAAACCTCTATCAGGGCAGTCAGTTTTACAAGAGCTTTGCCGAGTTTGAGAGAAAATGGCTCTCAAGCGTTGACCCGGAAAAACCGACTGACGGCGACACGGTGGAGCTGGCGCGCGAGCTTGCGGAAAAGTATAAGGCTGTAATAGAGCAGGAGTAAGCTCTGATTTTGCTGCGCGCTCGCTTGATACGCTTTAACCGCTGAATATCATACTCCTCAACAGATATTAAATATAAAAAGAGACCGCACATTGCTGTGCGGTCTTTTTTGTGACTTGTGTCGGGGCTGAATTATTTAAGCTCAACCTTTGCGCCGACTTCTTCAAGCTTAGCCTTAGCAGCTTCTGCGTCTTCCTTGGAAACAGCTTCTTTAACTGCCTTGGGAGCGCCGTCAACAACTGCCTTTGCCTCAGCAAGGCCGAGACCTGTAAGCTCACGGACAACCTTGATAACCTTGATCTTTTCTGCGCCTACTTCGGCAAGAACAACGTCAAACTCGGTCTTCTCTTCAGCGGCGGCTGCGCCTGCATCGGCTGCGGGGCCTGCAACTGCAACTGCGGCAGCGGCGGAAACGCCGAATTCGTCTTCTACTGCGTGAACGAGCTCTGAAAGCTCAAGAACGGTAAGAACCTTGATTTCTTCGATTATAGCATTGATTTTTTCTGATGCCATTTTATTTTCCTCCAATTCTGATTATTTGTGTCTGATTATTCTGCGGGGGTCTCTTCTGCGGGAGCTGCTGCTTCCTCAGCGGGAGCTGCTGCTTCCTCAGCGGGAGCTGCTGCTTCCTCGGCGGGGGCTGCTGCTTCCTCGGCGGGGGCTGCTGCTTCCTCGGCGGGAGCTGCTTCCTCGGCGGGAGCCTCTTCCTTTGCGGGAGCGTTTGCAAGAGCCGCTTCTGCGCCGCCCTTGTCAACTATAGCCTGAATTGCACGGGCAAAAGCTGAAATAGGAGCGTTGAACGCGTTGCATACTGTAGCGAGAAGAACTTCTCTGGTGGGGAGCTTTGCAAGACTTTCGATTGTGGCGAGATCAACTACGTCGCCCTCAAGATAACCGCTCTTGATTGTGAAATTCTTGTGTGTGCTCGCAAACTTGGAGAGAATTCTTGCAGCTGCGGTGTGATCCTCGGGGCTGACGGCGATAGCCGTGGTACCCTCAAGCACCTTGGAGAGATCGTCGAGACCGACTTCCTTGGCGGCAAGACCGAGGAGAGTGTTCTTAACAACTGAGTACTTTACGCCTGCCTCACGGAGCTCTTTACGAAGAGCTGTGTCATCGGCAACGTTGATACCTTTGTAGTCAACAACCACACCCGCCACGGAGCTTTTGAGCTGCTCGGAGAGATCGGCAACTATCTGCTTCTTCTGCTCTAAAACTTTCTCACTGGGCATTTTCTGTATTTCACCTCCATGTGGAATGTTAAACAATATTAAAGCCCTTTCCGCATAATACCGGAAAGGGCGTAATACCGACAATATTATCAGCTTACAATTCCTTTCTCGGCAGGCGGTATGAAACCTTTATGCTGAAAGCACCTGCTGTCTTAAAAAAGAACAGCATCGGTATCTTAACACAGAAATATCACCGTGTCAAGATAAATTTGTGAGTATGGGCAAATTATGCCTCGGCTGCGCCGATCTTGTTGGCGTTGATTCTGACGCCGGGGCCCATGGTGGTGGCAAGCACGCAGGAGCGGATGTAAGTACCCTTTGCTGCGGCGGGCTTTGCCTTGATGATGGCGTCAAGGAGAGTGTCGAAGTTCTCCTGAAGCTTTTCGGGGCCGAATGAAACCTTGCCGATGGGGCAATGGATAATGTTTGTCTTGTCAAGACGGTACTCAATCTTACCTGCCTTTGCCTCGGTAACTGCCTTGGCAACATCGGGGGTAACTGTGCCGGCCTTGGGGCTGGGCATGAGACCGCGGGGGCCGAGAACCTTACCGAGACGGCCAACAAGACCCATCATATTGGGTGCAGCAATACAAACATCAAAGTCCATAAAGCCTTCGCCCTGAATCTTGGCTACAAGGTCTTCCGCACCTACGATTTCAGCGCCTGCTGCTGTTGCCGCGTCGGCCTCGGGGCCTTTTGCGAATACGGCAACTCTGACTGAACGGCCTGTGCCGTTGGGAAGCACGACGGCTCCGCGGACCTGCTGGTCAGCGTGACGGGAGTCAACGCCGAGACGTACGTGAACTTCTACTGTTTCATCAAATTTTGCGCTTGCGGTCTTTACCGCGAGAGCCATAGCGTCTGCCGGGTCATAGAGTGTTGCTCTGTCAACCAGCTTTGCGCTTTCGTTATATTTTTTACCGTGTTTCATATTAATTTTTCCTCCCAATCATGTGGTTAATCGGATTTTTCCTCCCACAGTATGCAATCAATCGGCTACGACAACGCCCATGCTGCGGGCAGTGCCGGCTATCATGCTCATAGCTGTTTCGATGGATGCGGCGTTAAGGTCCTTCATCTTGGTCTCAGCTATAGCCTTAATCTGATCCTTTGTGATGGTTGCAACCTTGGTCTTGTTGGGAACACCTGAACCGCTCTCAATGCCGCAGGCCTTCTTGATAAGAACGGCGGCGGGCGGAGTCTTGGTGATGAATGTGAATGAGTGGTCAGCATAAACCGTGATAACAACGGGTATGATGAGACCCATATCATTCTTTGTGCGCTCGTTGAATTCCTTGGTGAACGCCATGATGTTGACGCCCTGTGCGCCGAGCGCGGGACCTACGGGCGGAGCCGGGGTGGCTTTGCCGGCAGGTATCTGTAATTTGATAAAGCCGATAACTTTCTGTGCCATAAAAATAACCTCCAATATATTGTGGTAGATTGCGGAGCTTTGAGCTCCTCCCACGAAGCTCCGTAAAACGGAACTTGCGCATTACGCGCTCAATTTGAAAGGGTAAATGCCCTCAAATTACCGTGATTATTCGGCAAGCTCAACCTGGTCAAGCTCAAGCTCAACTATGGTCTCTTTGCCAAAGAGTGCGGAAACGGTAACCCTGACGGAATTATTCTCAAGGTCGATTTCCTGCACAACGCCCGAGAAACCGTCAAACATATCATCAATGATGTTTACGGTGTCTCCTACTGCATAGGATACCTCCACGACCTTCTTTTCGACTCCGAGCCTGATAACTTCTTCGTCGGTAAGAGGAATCGCTTTGTTTTCGGGACCTACAAAACCCGTAACTCCCCTGGTGTTTCTTATGAGGAGCCAAGTTTCATCGCTCATCTTGGGGCGGTTGTCTCTGTCATACTCCACCGCGACTTTGACAAGCACATATCCGGGAAACAGCTTGCGCTCAACCTCTTTGTGGGTTTCTGCGTCCTCAACTATTTCAACGGGTATTTTGACTTCGAGGATTTTGTCCTGCATTTTGCGGTTTTCGGCAATCTTTTCTATATTGCTTTTAACCTTGTTTTCATAGCCCGAGTAGGTGTGGATAACGTACCATCTTGTGTCAACGGACATGTTAAACCTCCCGCTTTTAAGCTATGAAGAAATTGCGTAATGAAATGAGTCCTTCTTCTGCAACCTCTTCTGCCGATGCTGCCTCGCCTATCTTACCGGCGGCAAGCTCAAGCAGAGAAATTGACTTGGAAAGAAGGTAATCTACTGCGAAGATCGCTGCTGCGCAAATCGCAACCGCGGCAAGAACCACGAGGGTGGACTTGACAACGGTCTTTGCATCGGGCCAAACAATCTTTTTGATTTCGCCTTTGAGATCCTTGAACCACTTTTTGATGGCTCTGCCTGCCTTGGCAAGCTTGTTTTCTCCGGAGCCCTTGGCTTTTTTGACCTGCTTCTTTTCAGCGGCGGCAACCTTCTCGGCAGCAACAGAATTTTCTTTCTTGGCCATTGGGTTTACCTCCTGCTTACTTGGATTCTCTGTGTACGGTGTGTTTTCTGCAGAAACGGCAGTACTTGTTCATCTCAAGCCTGTCAGGGGTGTTCTGCTTGTTTTTCATAGTGTTGTAATTGCGCTGTTTGCATTCGGTGCAAGCAAGTGTAACCTTAACTCTTTTACCGTTAGCAGCCATGTGCGGCACCTCCATTTTCGGAATATTTGAGCCTAAAAGGCGTCTATCAGGCAACAACCTTTCTCAAGGCTCAGGCCTCCCTCTGCCTTAAACCGGAGATGAAGCCGGCTTTTTAAGGGCGCAAAAAATAAACCCTTGCGCAGAGGTAGAGTAATATTAGCACAATAATTCCCCTGCGTCAAGGATTTTTTTCTTTTTTTTATTTATAATTTATATAACAATCAAATTTCAAAGGTCAGATTATCAGCATAAGCATACCCATGCTCATCATTGCGCCCACGACAATAAGTATCACGGTCATAAACGCGGCGAAATGCATAAACAGCATTGTGCCGACTGCAACTTTGATTCCCATGGTGTTTTCGGCTTCGGATATATTCTGCCAGTTATAGTAAACGCTCGTGCCGTCACGGTAATAGGTGTCAATATTCATATTCTCGCTGCCCGACGCGGCTGTAAAGCCGCAGTCCGACAATCCGTCAACGAAAAACTGAGCAAGCTTTTCGTCCTTAAAGGTTATCACGCCGGTCTGCCTGAGCTCGTTGGCAGGCTCCTCAACGGTAAGATGGCCCATCTTGAAACCGGTGCTCCACCAGGTCTGCTCGTAAGGGGTGGTAAGCTCTCTGTCATACTTGCCTATATGAAGAGGGTCGTGATACATTGTAGTCTGCATATACGGCCTGTCGCTGCCGGATACGGGCTGATAAACAGTAGCCGCGGTATCCTCTTTGCCCGATGCTTCTTTGTTGTAAATGCCGGCCTCACAGCCGTAAAATACGGCGCCGTACTGCCCTTTCCAGAGCTGAATCATCCAGTCCTTTTCTTCGTAGGTGAAATGAATTCTTATATAGTCATACTCCAGAAGCACATAGGGGGCAATGATATCGTATGCTCTCATATAGCCGAATCTGCCCTGCCAGGCCTTGTTCTGGTCCACATAGAAATAATTGTCTCTCGGGCTGTATTTGTAGCCTGCCACGCTGGCGCCTTCCACAAAATTGCCGATATCATCCGAGATGCTGGCGTCGGTAAGTCCGCCGGAAGCCTGATCCTCGGGGACAGCGTCATCCGCAAGAGCAAAAGCGGAAATAACGGGCAGCGCGCCGACAGACAGAATCAGAGCCAGAACCGCGGAAATAATCCGCTGAATATTCTTTTTCAAAGCAATATCTCCCCATTCGTGAGCATTATTACCGGGCAGGCCTTCCGCGTTCTGCTCCGGCAATCGTTTATTTTATCAAAAAGAATATAAAAAGTCAAGCTGTCAGAATCTGAAGTCTCTCCTGTCGGATTTCTTTATGCTCTCGATATTGTCACGCGCGATTGCTCTTACCTTTTCGTTAGGTATCTTTTCAAGCTCCTCTTCTATCATCTTATAGCCTCTCTCTCTCGTCTCCTCACTCGCATAGTCAACAAGATATTCGGTGAGAGTCATAAGAGCGTTGGGGTGGCAGCAGTTGAGAATCTGCCCGGCCTTGCAAAGGCTCATAAATCTGTCTCCGGTCCTGCCCTCTCTGTAGCAGGCGGTGCAGAATGAGGGTATATGCCCATACTGCATAAGCCAGTTTACAACCTCATCCAGCGTACGCTGGTCGGAAACATCAAACTGCTCCGAATCGTGGGGTCTCTCCTCCTCGGTATATCCGCCCACGGATGTGCGTGAAGCGCCGCTTATCTGTGAAATGCCGAGGTCGAGCACCTCTCCCCTTACCTTTTCGCTCTCACGCGTGGAAATAATCATGCCCGTGTAAGGCACGGCAATGCGGATACAGGCGATGATTTTTTTGAACAGCTCATCGGACAGGCCGTTATCGAAAACACCGGGGTCAATGTCGTCCGCTCTTTTTACTCTGGGCACACTGATGGTGTGAGGACCGACGCCCTGCGCAGCCTCAAGATGCTCCGCGTGCATAAGCAGACCCGCAAACTCATACTGATAGTTTTCAAGCCCGAAAAGAACTCCGAGGCCAACATCGTCTATGCCGCCCTGCATGGCTCTGTCCATAGCCTCGGTGTGATACGCGTAATCGTGCTTGGGTCCGGTGGGATGAAGCTCAAGATAGCTCTCCTTGTTATATGTTTCCTGGAAAAGAATATATGTGCCTATGCCGGCCTGTTTGAGCTTTCTGTAATTCTCAACCGTGGTGGCGGCAATGTTGACATTTACCCTGCGGATATCCCCGTTTTTGTGATGCACGGAATAAATAGTCTCTATGCTCTCGAGAATATACTCAATCGGATTGTTGACGGGGTCCTCGCCGGCCTCAATGGCAAGACGCTTGTGACCCATATCCTGCAGAGCGATTACCTCGTTTCTGATTTCCTCCTGAGTGAGTTTCTTGCGGGCAATGTGTTTGTTTTTCATATGATACGGGCAGTAAACACAGCCGTTCACGCAGTAGTTGGAAAGATAAAGAGGGGCAAACATAACTATTCTGTTGCCGTAGAATGCCAGCTTTATCTCCTTTGCGAGAGCGTACATTTTCTCGATTTTTTCGGGAATGTCGCAGGCAAGCAGCACAGACGCCTCTCTGTGGGTAAGACCGGCGCAGGTATAGCCCTTGCCCTTAAGAACCGGTTTTGCCTTTTCGAGAATAGCGTCGATAAGCTCTTCGTTGCGCTTGTTTTCTTCCGCGTAGCGGATGGTTTCGAGGATTTCTTCGTGGTTTATGAACTCCTCCGCTTTCAATGATTTTACGTCATATTTCATTGTTGTAATCTCCTCTGTCGGATACTGTTATATTGCCGGTAGATCTGACCCTTGCCGAAAGGCAGTCAACACATTGCGCTGCCTCCTCGCCGGTGCAGATTTTATTGTCATAAAGCAGATATTTTTTTCTCACGCTGCCGGGTGAGAGATTGGGCATAAGCACATTCGCGCCTGCCTCAAGGCCCTTTTCCCTGCCGCGCGCGTCAATGGTGCCGAGCGCCGTGGTTGCGGGCAGCAGAACTCTCGGCAGAGTAAGACGGATAAGCGAAAGCAGAAACACCGTCATTTCGGCCGTGCCCGCCTCAAAGCCGGCAAACGGAGTGTCGCTGTGAGGTATGAAGGGACCTATTCCCACCATATGCGGACCGAAGTCTCTGAGAAATATCATCTCATCGGCAAGGTCCTCCTCGGTCTGATAAGGGGAGCCGACCATAAACCCCGCGCCGACCTGATAGCCGATTGCTTTGAGCTCCCTGAGGCAGTTCATCCTGTTTTCAAAGCTCATCGATGCCGGATGAAGCTTCATATAATGCGCCCGGTTGCAGGTTTCATGCCTGAGAAGGTATCTGTCCGCCCCGGCCTTTTTAAGAGCTCTGTAGCTCTCAGAAGAGCGTTCGCCGAGCGACAGCGTAACCGCGCAGTCGGGGAAACAGCTCTTTATCTCTCCGATTATCCCGCACAGAATATCGTCGGTATAATACGGGTCCTCCCCGCCCTGCATAACGAAAGTGCGGAACCCGAGTTCATAGCCCTCCCGGGCGCAGGAAAGTATTTCCTCCGGCGTAAGACGGTAACGCTCAGCCCTGCTGTTTCCGGCGCGGATTCCGCAGTAATAGCAGTTGTTGGAGCAGCAGTTGGTAAACTCAATGAGAGCGCGCAGAAAAACTTTGTTGCCGTAGTATTTTTTCTTAACCTCCACAGCCCGCCCGGCTGCGTAGTCCCTGACCTGACCGCGCGCTCTTATAAGCTCAAGATATTCGCCGGCGGTCAGATTGTTTTCTCTTTCGAGGCGGTCAATAAGTTCTTTAAACATTTGAAAAAGCAGTCTTTGATGACACACCGTCAAGCTTTCCGATTTTTCCGCAGAGTGAGTTTATGGTATTCATATCAGCGTCGATAACCACCGTGATACAGCTTATCCCTTTTTCACGGTAGGGCACGCCCATTCTGCCGATAATATAGTCGGAATACTCGTGCAGTATTGCGTTGAGCTCCTCAACCGAGGCTTTATTTTCAACAATTATAGCGGTAACCGCAACTCTTTTTTCCATGTTTTTTCATTCCTTTCTGCAAAAATAAAGCCGCACCTTCCGGGTGCGGCACAGTTATCTTTCGGTCGCCTTTCACTCAGAAGCTTCTTAATGTCAGGTCATTATTCTGTTTATCGGATTATAACACCTGCCGGACCTTAAGTCAAGCCCGGTCTGCAGCCGTCTGAAGTGCCGCAGAAAAACACCGCGTATTTTCCTTCAAGAGCCGGATACTCTCTGAGATAGGCTTCAGTAATCTCTCTCTCTGCCTGCTCCTCATACCCGGGGTCAATAAGCGCAAAACAGGAGCCTTTGAAGCCTGCGCCCGCGAATCTGCCGCCGTATATGCCGTCTGTGTGCGTCATTATTTCGTAAAGCTTTATCTGCTCAGGAGCGCCGGACTGCCAGTTCTCTATGCTGCTTCTGCCGGACTCGGTAATGAGCCTGCCAAACTCCTCTGTGTCACCCCTGCGCCAGGCCTTAGCGCCCAGTTGCACGCGCTCTGTTTCGCTGAACCAGTGCTCACACCTGAGTCTCCACGGCTCGGGAAGACGCCCGCGCATTTCATGGTAAACTTCGGGAGGGAGGTTTCTTGCGTATGTATCGGCGAAGCTGCCGTAATCAAGACCGGCAAAGGCCTGCAGGGCGTATATTCCCGCTTTCAGCTCGTCTACCCTCAGGTTATACTTTGAGCTCACGAGGCTGTGCTCCAGACCGCTGAAAAAGACTGCTGTTTTAAACGGCTTCATTTCCGCATGCTCAGGTATCAGCTCATAGCTGCCGTCCGATGTGTCAAGATAAAGCAGGTGATCCTTTTTGCAGAGCACCTCGCAGCTCTGGTCCAGCCTGCCGAGTGAAACGCCTACATATTTTCTCTCGCTCTCATAGGCGATGTCTATCAGCTCACCCGCCGTCAGACTTATGGCGTTTGCCTCGCACAAAGCGGTAATGAAAGCGAGCGTTACCGCTGCCGATGAGCTCAGCCCTCCGACAGGCAGCGAGCCCTCCGCCACGCCTTTTATGCCTGCGGAAAGTGGATATTTTTCTTTGAGAAACAGTGTAGCCCCGCGAAGGTAATCCGCCCAGTCACCCGCTTTTTCGCCGGGAACCGAGGTGACGCTCCAGCCGGCTTTACCCGGAAACTGCAGCGATGACATCTCAACTTTTCCGCTTTCATCCGGGCTGTAGGCTATATGAATTCCCCTGTCAATCGCGAAGCCGGTAACGGGACCCAGGTTGTGGTCGGTGTGAGCGCCGAGAGGGCATATTCTGTATGGCGCAAAAGTAATCCCCTGCGCCTGTGTGCCGTAAATTGAACGGAAAAGCTCTTCACACTTCATTGTTTTCTCCGTCGCTGCCGCCTTCACGCGCGCCGGCGTTGTCGGTGCCGTGTTTCCGGTCGTGAGTCTGCTCCGCCGATCGGCTTTGCCTGAGCTCCTTTTTCCATCTCTCGATGTCTTCCTGCACTTCGAAACCCTCTGTGCTCTCTTTTTTGAGCATTATACGCAGAGTCATTACTATAAGCTTGATATCAAGCAGCAGCGAATAGTTTTCTATATACATAAGGTCAAGGCGCAGCTTATCATAAGCAGTTGTGTTGTATTTGCCGAAAATCTGGGCGTAGCCCGTGAGGCCGCCTTTGACCTTGTGCCTGTATGTGAATTCGGGTATCTCCGCCGTATATTTTTCGACGTGCTCAACTCTCTCGGGGCGGGGCCCGACCACGGACATATTGCCGATGAAAATATTTATAAGCTGCGGAAGCTCGTCAAGGCGTGTCATCCTTATGAGTGACCCGATCCGGGTTATTCTCGGGTCGTGACCCGTTGCGGGCACTGAAATGCCTTCGGCCTCGGCGTTTACAATCATACTGCGGAATTTGATGATTCTGAAGGTCCTGCCGTCTTTTGTCACTCTTTCCTGCTTGTAGAAAACGGGGCCGCCGTCCTCAGCCTTAATGGCAATGGCAATAATGAGCATAACGGGCGATGCGATAATCAGAGCAATAAAGGAAAGCAGTATATCAAAAAGTCTTTTTATCAGCTTCTGCATCGGGCTCAGTCCGCCCGTTCTGACAAGCATAAGCGGCGTGTCAAAAAGAGTGATGTCATGAGCGCTTCTTGTGATTATGTCGGATATTTTCGGCACAACATAAGTTCTGATATTGTTACCGAAACAGTATTTCAGTATGTCGTTTCTTTTTTCCGCCGGCACGTCGTTGATGATTACGGCGTCGTGTTTATCAATAACCGATTTTATATAATCGGTATCTTCGTCAATTGAAATCAGCGTGTTTACCGCGTACTTGTCATCTCTCCTGTCCATCTTGAACTTGAGGCTTACGGCGTTTTCATTGCCGTATATCATTACCATATTACGCGGTGAATAGAGTTTGTGATATAAAAATGTGTAAAAATAGCTCAGCAAAAAGCAAAACGCCATATCGATGAGGGTGAGGACAAAAAGAGGATAAACGGCGATAAGCCTGTTTGAAATCAGACTGAGCTGGAAATAGGTGATAAAGTTCACCATAAGCACGGATATTGTCTGCGAAACGAAAATATCCGAAAATTTAAGATGACCGAACTGGAAACAGTCACAAAGATAGAACACAAAAACCAGCAGAATCGCATAAACAAGCATCATAAGCAATTTACCCATTGTGTCATAATTCGGGAAATGCCGTCTGCTGTAATAGTGGAACCATGTTCCGTAAAATTCCAGTGTGAGCACTATAATCTGGAAAAACGCTTCCGTTCTTCTCAGGATTTCTCTGTGCTCGGGCTTTTTTGGTTTGCTCATATTGATAGCGCCTCCGCTGCAGCGGTAAGTTTTATATTATTTTATAAAATAATACGTTTTTGAGAATAAAAGCCGACTGCTGGAGCCGGCTTGTTTTGATTTATATGGATTTATGTCGGTTATGACGGGCTGATTTCGCTCACTTCAACCGGCTCATAGAAAACGTCAACTACAAGAGCTTTGAATTTATCCTCATCGGGATAGAACTCCATAAAACGCTCGCCGACCTTGGACTCGCCCTCGATTGTGTAGAAGGGTTTGACTTCAAAATCGGATGCGTAATTGATGATTTCCTGAAGCTTGTTTACGCTGCAGTCGGAAATCATATGGCTTGAAAGCTCCATAAGTGTGTCAAGACCGAAGCTGCTGTCCTGCTTGTTTCTGGTCTTGACCGCCTCATAAAGGGCGGAAAGATACTGACGCTGTCTCTCCATACGGTGA
Source organism: Clostridiaceae bacterium (assembly GCA_016282855.1). Classification (GTDB taxonomy): domain Bacteria; phylum Bacillota; class Clostridia; order Oscillospirales; family Acutalibacteraceae; genus CAG-177. The sequence continues at coordinate 12,947 of JAEELT010000076.1, forward strand.
ACATTGGTAGCCTCTGCCATATTCTTTCTTGCGCGTACATAGACCAGAGCCTGCTCGCCATCGAGGGTGTATGTGGCACCCTTTGTCATATCGGGATAAACGGATGAAAAATCGTCCATAAGCTCAAGTGTGACTCCGCCTACTGCATCGTTAAGGATGCTTACGGCGTCCATTGTGAGAGCGATATAATGGTCTATCGGCAGGTCATAAAAGTAGGTTGAAACTGCTTTTACGGTGTTTCTGCAGCTGTCCATACCGCCGCTGCCGTAGCTGTAGGCAAGCGTAAGCTGGGCCTGCCGTGTGGAAACGACCTGACCCGCAACGCCGAGAACGCGGATTTCACCTATGGTGTCTCGGTTGATATGTACAACAGAAACTTCCTGTGTTGTTTTGTCAATCATAAGGAGCATCATAAAGTCTGCCCTTATGTTGTTTATATAGTTATTCTCGTCCTCGTCGACCTGTTCGTCAAACTTATCAAGACCCATCAGGAGAACGGTCTCAATATTGTCCTTGAGCCCGTACCACTGATCGTTGTATCTTATCATCTGACGTTCTTTTTCCGTCGCTATAGTCACATAGTCCTCGTCTGAACCAAAGCTGCCTGCTTCCCACTTGTGTAGGGCAAAAACAGCTCCGGCGGCGAGGACTATAAGCAATGCTATTACGAGGACTCTGCCGAAGAGTGAACTCCGGGAGATTCCTTTATTTTTCATTTACCGGAGAAATCAGATGAGGTCTTCTGCCTTTTTTCTGCTCTTGGAGATGAAGTAAACAGCGCCGCAACCAAGGGCTACTGCTGCGCAAACGGAAACAGCTGTGAAGATGTCGCCGGTAGCGGGTGAAGCAGCACCGTCAACGAATTCGGAATTGTCAACAACGATTGCGAAGGGGGAAAGGTTGTCAATGCTGAATACAAGGTTAAGGCCAACGATAGTTGCGTTCTTTACGATTTCCCAGCCCTCATGACCGAAGTGAAGAAGGCATACGAAGTTGGAGAGATCAAAACCGCCGATGGTGATGGTCTTGGTCTTGCCGGTCCATAAACCGGTCTCTTCGCTGAGATCGAAGAACTTGCTTACTGCAAGGTTGGTGAAAAGGCCGTTGTAGGTCTTGTCGATGCCGGCGATGATTGTGGTGATGTCGGTCTCAAGGAGCTCGCTGTAAGCCTGCTCGATTCTGACGCGGAGATCTCTTGCAAGGATGTCTCTGTTGCCGAAGGGGGTGAAGAGGATTTCAAGAGCTTCGCCGGGAGCATACCAAGCAGAAATAACGCTGCCTTCATACTCAACTTCAGGGCTGCTTACGAAATTGCCGTAATAATCATCGGCTGCAAATGAACTTGCTGCAAAGGTAAATGCTACGAGAATTGCGAGAAGTAAAGAAACTACTATTTTCATGGTTCTTTTTCCTTTCTTTTTTGCGTTTCATCAAATAAGGCGGTGTGTGGAACATCACCATAATTCTTTCCTATTATATTGTAGTGTGTCCGGTTTGTCAAGCGTTTTCTTCAAAATTTGTTAATTATTTCTTAACTTTTTTCAAACAAGCTTGGCGAGCACCAGATAACGTTTGGAATAGTTGCCTTTGAGGCAGGTGGAGAGAATCAGAAGCCTGTCGCTTCCGCTCGCTTTCCCGGCCTCATCGACATTCACGCCGAAATCTCTTGAGCTGTAAATCGTATCAAGAAATTCGTCAACCGCGTGCTCCGACTCAAACTTGTTGTACTTATACATTATATGTGTGTCGCTGTATGGGGCGGCGGCAAACACTCTGTAGTGCAGCTCCTTGCCTTCAACGACAACATAAATATCCTTGAATGTATTGAAAGTGTTTTCATCCGTATAATACTCCTGAAGGTTTCCGAACATCTGCCCATCGGCCATATTGTGGCCGTATATGATTGTGACTCTGTCGGAAAAATCGAGGGAATTATAGGCATGCTCGGTAAAGAGCGTGCCGCCGGGAGAATACTTTCCGTTAACATCGTGCCTTATGTAGGTCTTGTCTTCGGTCGGGCTCTGGGCAACGGGATAATCGATGTTTGTGCCCGGAATGCGTATCATTGCGTAAACGTCCGTTGTTATTTTTTTGTAGTCTTCGAGCTGCCTGAGCTCACTCTTAGCCTGGGGCGTTTCTATACCGGTTACGGTCTCGCCGTTTTTATCTGTAACGGGAGCGTATGTCGTTTCATTATAGGGCACCGTCGTTTCGGTGCCGGTCGCCTTGGCTATCTTGTTTTTGACAGGGCCATAAAGGCCCACGCAAAGGCAGACAACGCACATTACCGCGAGAATAATGCCGATTATAAGCTGCTTGTTTATTGCTTTCTTTTCCTTCAAACAAATTCCTCCAAAAGAGAGTCGCTTTCCTCTTCGAATCTCTCAAAAAAACGGTCTCCCAGTTTATTTGTTACAACCTTTTCGAATTCATCAAGTCTCGGGGGTCTTGCGTCTGTGCTGTGGCAATCGGTCCCGACTGCGTGTACAAGGCCGCGCTTAAGCAGCTTGAGCGCCTTTCTGCTTGTTGATTTGTTTGCGAAAAACGACGCGTTGCACTGTATGAGCATCCCGTTTGAGGCAAGCTCCTCAACTATGCCTTTGCTTTGAAATTCAAGGTATCTCTCTATATGAGCCATCATAGGCACCATATATCCGGAGCCGCCTATTTCGTAAAGCTCGCGCAGCGTGTATTCGCTCCATTTGGTAAACGGCATTTCAATAAGCAGAATTTTGGTGCCCTCTATGCGCAAATCTCTGAGTTCGCGCATTCTGCTTATGCCGGAAAAATATCTCACCTCGGCACCGAGGCGGATATCCGTGCCGGGAAAAGCAGGATGGGCCACAAGCGATTCATAAGCTCTGTTGCGCCTTTCAAGAAACTCTTCGGGCGTGCTTCTGTCGGCATAAAAATGCGGTGTGGCAACGGAAACCGCCGCCCTCTGCGCTTTAAGCATCTCAAGAAGCTTTATGCTTTCGTCAAGGTTTTTGCTGCCGTCATCGATTCCGGGCAATATATGGCTGTGATAATCTGTCATATATTATCTCCGTCAGTCGCTGACCTGCGGCGTTTTGCTGTAATAGTTTCCGCTGTATTTTCTGTATGTGCCGCTGTCCTCTTTGACGCTTGTCATAACGAAGCCGAGTATTTTTGCCTCGGACATTCTGAGAAGGCGGACACACTCATTGAGAGCGCGCTTATCGGTGCTGTTTTCTTTTACCACTACGGCGATGCCGTCAAGCACGGGTGAAAGAATTGTGGCATCGGTAACCACTGTTACGGGCGGGAGGTCAACGATTATGAATTCATACTTTTCGGAAAGCACTTCAAGCAGTTTTTTCATCCTGTTTGAACCGAGAAGCTCCGAAGGGTTGGGGGGGATGCTGCCGGAGGTCATAATGTGCCAGTTTTCATTTACCAGTGTCTTGTGAATGCTTATTCCGACTTTGTCACCGGCATTGACAAGTATGTCGGAAAGACCAAGGTCATTGGGAATTTCCATCTTTTTGGCTATGGAAGGCAGACGCATATCCGCGTCAATAAGAAGTACCTTTTTGCCCGCTTCCGCAAGGGAATAAGCAAGGTTTACGGAGGTTGTGCTCTTTCCTTCGCCTCTCATGGAGCTGGTAACGCCTATAATGTGGCATTTTTTATCGTCGGGAAGCGAAAAGAAAATGTTGGTTCTGAGCATTTTGTAAGCTTCAGCCGCAGCGAAACTCAGGTTGCTGTGGAGAGTTTTTCTCTGCTCAATTATGGAAGCTCTCTCGTTTGACTTGCTCATTTCTTCGCCTCCTTATCTTTTTTGCTGTCTTTTTTTCCGCTCTTTTTGCCTTTTTCGGGCTGAGCGTAGTAGGAATAGTATCCGTATCTGCGTGAAGACGGTCTCTCATAAAGATCGGGTATCTTCGCAAGCACGGGTTCACTGAAGTTCTGAAGGATGTAATCGTCGCTGTGGATAACATCGTCAAGAAGTTCAAGCACTACGACAACCGCGGCGGCTATAATCATACCTACGATAAAACCAAGCGCCGTGTTTTTGGTTATATTGGGTGAGACCTTCTTGGGCGAAACCACCGCTTCATCAACAAGCCTCATTGAACTGCCGTCTATGATGTCGGCAACCCTGAGAGGAAGTACTTCCGCAATAGTGTTTGCGAGCACCGCCGCGTTTTCGGCGTTCTCACAAGTCACTGTGATATGGAAAACCTGTGTATTGTCAACCGATGCCGCCGTAATCATATCGTAAATCTGACTGTAGCTGTAGTTGAGCCCCGTCTTTTCGAGCACCTGGTTGAGTGTGGTTCTGTTTTTGAGGATTACAATATAGGTTTTTACAAGCGACTGCGAAGCGCTGATATCCGACGCGCTTATGCTGAAGCTGGTGCTGGCAACGTTAATCGTGCTGTTGTTTACATACAGCATAACGGTTGCGGAATACTGGGGAGTAATCACAAACGTTGACCAGGAAAAGGTGGCGGCCGCCACGATTATTCCGGCGATAATCAGAAGCCAGGCCTTCTGCCACAGCGCCTGGAAAAGCTGCAAAAGGTCTATTGATTCATAGTCTTCAAACTGACTTTTTCTTGTTGTATTTTCTGTCATATCACAAATGCTTCCTTGTTATTTCTTTATGACTGACACCTTGCGGAAATCAGTGTTCCTTTAAAAGCCCTTTCGGGCGATTTCGGGAGCGAAACCAATTCCGCTCCCGAAAAAATATGTCTGTGTTCAAGTTTAAGCTTTGGCGTTGATTGCCGCCTGCGCCGCTGCAAGACGTGCGATGGGCACTCTGAAGGGTGAGCAGGAAACATAGTCAAGACCGATGGAGTTGCAGAACTCAACGGATGAGGGATCGCCGCCGTGCTCGCCGCAGATACCGCAGTGAAGAGCGGGATTAACGGGCTTGCCGAGTGCGATTGCCATTTCCATGAGCTTGCCTACGCCGTTCTGGTCGAGCTTGGCAAACGGATCGTTCTCAAAGATCTTGGTGTCATAGTAAGCGGTGAGGAACTTGCCCGCATCGTCACGGCTGAAGCCGAAGGTCATCTGAGTGAGGTCGTTGGTGCCGAAGCAGAAGAAATCTGCCTCTTTTGCGATTTCGTCTGCGGTGAGAGCAGCTCTGGGAATCTCTATCATTGTGCCTACCTGATACTTGAGGTCTGCGCCTGCGGCTGCTATCTCGGCATCGGCGGTGGCAACAACTATATTCTTGACGAACTTGAACTCTTTGACTTCGCCTACAAGCGGAATCATGATTTCGGGCTCAATGTTCCAGTCGGGATGTGCTTTTGCAACATTGATGGCAGCGCGGATAACCGCTTTGGTCTGCATCTTTGCGATTTCGGGATAGGTAACGGTAAGGCGGCAGCCTCTGTGACCCATCATGGGGTTGAACTCGTGAAGAGAGGAGATGATTGCCTTGATGTCTTCAACGCTCTTGCCCTGTGAATCGGCAAGGAGTTTGATATCGGCTTCCTCGGTGGGAACGAACTCGTGAAGAGGAGGATCGAGGAATCTGATGGTAACGGGGCAGCCCTCAAGAGCTTCATAAAGAGCTTCAAAGTCGCCCTGCTGATAAGGCATAATCTTGTCGAGAGCAGCTTCTCTCTGCTCAACGCTGTCCGCGCAGATCATCTCGCGGAATGCCGCGATTCTGTCAGCCTCAAAGAACATGTGCTCAGTACGGCAAAGGCCGATGCCTTCTGCGCCGAGCTCGCGGGCTTTTTTGGCGTCTGCGGGGGTGTCGGCGTTTGTGCGTACTTTCATGGTCCTGAACTTGTCGGCAAGAGACATGATTCTGCCGAATGTGCCGGCTATCTGAGCGTCAACGGTGGGGATGGTGCCCTCATAAATGTTACCGGTTGAGCCGTCGATTGAAATATAGTCGCCCTCGTTGAAGGTCTTGCCTGCAAGGGTGAACTTCTTGTTTTCTTCGTCCATGTTGATTTCACCGCAGCCGGAAACGCAGCAGGTGCCCATACCGCGGGCAACAACAGCGGCGTGAGAGGTCATACCGCCGCGAACGGTGAGTATGCCCTGGGAGGCCTTCATGCCGGTGATGTCTTCGGGGGAAGTCTCAAGACGGACAAGGACTACCTTTTCGCCTCTTGCGTTCCAGGCTTCAGCGTCATCGGCTGTGAAAACAACCTTGCCGCATGCAGCGCCGGGGGAAGCGCCCAGGCCCTTGCCGATGGGGGTAGCTGCCTTGAGGGCAGCTGCGTCAAACTGAGGATGAAGAAGAGTGTCAAGGTTTCTGGGGTCTATCATCAGGACTGCTTCTTCTTCGGTCTTGTGACCTTCGTCTATAAGGTCGCAGGCAATCTGGAGCGCGGCGCGAGCTGTTCTCTTGCCGTTACGGCACTGGAGCATGTAGAGCTTCTTG
>JAEELT010000010.1 GCA_016282855.1 Clostridiaceae bacterium
GTGTATTCATCGCAATGAAAGGGGCGCAGGGGAGTGAGGAGCTTGAAGAAGCTCTGCGCGCTGTTTCTCTGCTCGGCGCAGAAGTCTGCGAAGACAGAAAGATAAGCCTGACAGACGGCGAGCGCCATCTTGCAGTAATAAAAAAGATTTCCGCGACACCCGCTGTCTATCCCAGAGCAAGCGCAAAAATCAAAAAATCTCCGCTGTAATAAGAAGTATCCGCCCCGCGTATTTCACCGCAAGCCCGAAAATCACGCATTTAATGCCGGTTCGTTCCGCTCGCAAAGTGACTTTTGTATTTATTGTATATAATATAATTCCTGAATATTATGCCTACAGCCGCTCAGAGAGCGGTTTTTTTCATTTGCACAGCGGTTCCTGCTGTATGCTGTGATAAAAAAACGGGTAAAATGTCCGTCATAACAGAGTCAGATGTTTCACGTGGAACATTTATCGGATTTATTTAAAAAATTTTTTTCGCATATATTCAATGCGATTAAAAAAACAGCTACGAAATAGAGGATTTTTGCCTTAATTCAGGCTCTGCGTGCAGAAATCACGGCTTTTTTTCAGTTGCTTATTTTATTTACGCGTGATATAATCCATTCATATTTATAAAATGGGAGCTGAAACAATGGCTAAATCCGTTGCAATTGTAAACCAGAAGGGCGGGGTAGGCAAAACGACCACCGCCGTGAATCTTGCCGCCGCGCTCGGAAACAGAGGATATAAAATCCTGCTCGGCGATATTGACCCGCAGGGCAATTCAACCAGCGGTTTCGGGGTAAACAAGAAAGATGTCAACTACACATCCTACGACATGATTGTCGGCAACTGTCAGGCTAAGGACTGCATAGTTGAGACCGCGTTCAAAAATGTGAGCATTATTCCTTCCGGCATGGACCTTGCCGGCGCGGAGCTTGAGCTTGCAGATTTTGAAAAAAGGGAGAGCCGCCTTAAAAACGCTCTCGCGTTTGTTAACGGCGACTATGATTTCATTATTCTTGACTGCCCTCCGTCACTCGGTCTCATAACTCTCAACTGTCTTTGCGCCGCGGACACACTGATTGTGCCGATTCAGTGCGAGTTCTACGCACTTGAAGGTCTGTCACAGCTTATCGGCACGGTAAGAACGGTCAAGCGCCTGTATAATCCTTACCTTGAGATTGAGGGCGTTCTGCTGACTATGTATGATGGCAGACTCAACCTTACACAACAGGTTGTGGATGAGGTCAAAAAATGCTTTCCCAAAAAGGTTTATGCCTCGGCAATTCCGCGCAACGTGCGCCTTTCCGAAGCGCCGGGTTTCGGCATGCCCGTAATGTATTATGACAAATCATCCAAAGGAGCCGAAGCATACGACCGGCTCGCCGCGGAATTCCTGAAAGCAAACGGAAAGAGGGGGTAAATTAAATGGCAGAGAAAAAAAAGGGCGGTCTGGGCAAAGGGCTCAGCTCACTTCTTATGGATAACGCACCCGAGGACGGCAACGGTGCCTCCTCTGTAATGCTCAGGCTCACCGATATAGAACCAAACAAGGAGCAGGCAAGAAAGAACTTTGATGATGACGCTCTCTCCGAGCTTGCGGATTCAATCTCACAGCACGGCGTGCTTCAGCCGCTGCTTGTAAGGCCGCTCATTGGCGGCGGATATCAGCTCATAGCAGGGGAGAGGCGCTGGCGCGCTTCGAGACTTGCGGGGCTCACGGAAGTACCGGTGATAATAAAAACTCTCTCAGATGAGGAAGCGGCGGTAATCTCGCTTATAGAAAATCTGCAGAGAGAGGACCTTGACCCCGTTGAGGAGGCAAAAGGCTACCACAAGCTTATAACAGACTACGGTCTCACCCAGGAGGAAGCCGCTGTCAAGGTCGGCAAATCACGCCCGGCTGTTGCAAATTCACTCAGAATACTCAAACTGCCCGACGAGGTGCTGGCCCTTATTTCTCAGGGTTCCCTTTCCGCCGGCCACGCAAAGGCTCTTGCCGGCATTGAGGACCTTAAAACCCTTACCGCGCTTGCAAAGACCGTTGCCGAAAAAGGTCTGTCGGTAAGAGAGACCGAGCGTCTTGTCAAGGCGGCGGGCAAGGTTAAGAAACCCGCGGAAAAGAAACGCACGGGCAGAGATACATATTTTGATGAGGTGGAGCTCGCCCTGCACAATTCCCTCGGCAGAAAGGCCAGGGTTGTCACCGCGGGAAAAAAGGAAAGCGGCACACTCGAAATTGATTTTTTCAGCAAAGACGACCTTGCGGATATAGTTAAAGCTCTTTCATCATTGGAATAAGGGGTTTGATATGAACAGAAAAACAGCCACGGTGCTGATTATTTGCCTTCTTCTGGTTGCGGTAAGCGTTCTCGGCTTCACTCTGGCAAAAACCCTGCGCTCTCAGGTCCCCGTGCTCGGCGATTACTCGCCGGGCTCATATAACGATGAAGAGGAAACCGAGCCCGAAACAAAAAAGATAAAGGTGGATTATCAGCGTCTCGCCTATGACCTTACTCAAAGTCAGGGGAAGGAGATAACTCACCTCATGCTCGAGAGAGCGGGTGCTCTGACCTCATCGCTTTTAAAAGAGGAGCTTGACGCCGGCACTCTCTCGCAGGAGCGCTTCAGGGAGATAACCGGCTACACGCTCAACGCCTTCACTGACAAATACGGCACAATGAAAAGCCGCGATATGGGCGACAACGGCACCGATTCCTTTACTCTCGGTTTTACCGGCGACATAAATTTCACCGAAACGGGCTATGTTATGACCCACGCCTATAATATGCCAAACCGCGTGCTTGACTGCATTGACGAAACGTTTCAGAGTGAGATGCGCTCGGCAGACATAATGCTTATTAACAACGAGTTTCCCTACACAGACAGAGGTTCACGCCAGGTTGATAAAAAATATACCTTCAGGGCAAAACCGGAGAATGTGAAATATCTCAATGAATTGGGAGTGGACATTGTTTCCCTGGCCAACAACCATACATACGACTACGGCTACGAGAGCTTTGTGGACACCCTGAGCACCCTGCGTGACGCGGGCATTACCTATGTGGGGGCGGGTATGACGGCGAGCGAGGCAAACGCGCCCGTCACAATGCTGATGAACGGATACAAGATAGCCTATATTGCCTGCTCGGGAGTTGAGGACCCGATCAAAACCCCTGTTGCGACCGAAACATCCTGCGGCATAATGGGCTCATATGATAACGGCGAGGCCGCGCGCGAAGCGGTGGAAAAAGCGAAAGCCGAAAGCGATTATGTTATCGTTTTCCCGCACTGGGGCTTTGAAAACACCACTCAGCTTACCTCGGCTCAGATTTCCAACTCCCGCAAGTGGATTGACGCGGGCGCTCACGCGGTTATAGGCTGCCACGCCCATATACTTCAGGGCATGGATTATTACAAGGGCGCTCCCGTAGCCTACGGACTCGGCAACTTCTGGTTCAACACAAGAGATGTTTACACAGTGCTTTACAAGCTGATTATAAGCCCCTCCGGCATTGAGGTTAAGCTCGTGCCCGGCAGGCAGGCGCACAGCGAAACATTTTACCTGGACAGCGAAAGCGAACGCAGGTCGCTTTACAATAAAATCATTTCCTGGTCACCAAATAACAATGTCGCCATTTCCGACGACGGAACAGTTACGGAGAAAAAATATGACGGATAAGCTCTACTATGACGACGCTTATATAAAATCCTTCAGCGCACAGGTGCTCTCCTGCACCGAAAACGGCGGAAAATACGAAACCGTGCTCAGCCGTACCGCTTTTTTCCCCGAGGGGGGAGGTCAGCCGGGCGACAGGGGCACAATCGGCTCCGCCCGGGTGCTGGACACGGTGATAAAAGACGGAGAGATTGTTCATATCTGCTCCTCACCGGTAAACGGGGAGTGCAGCTGCACGCTTGACTGGGGCTTCAGATTTTCCAATATGCAGCAGCACAGCGGCGAGCATATTTTTTCCGGCATACTCCACTCGCTCACCGGCTTTGACAATGTGGGCTTCCACATGAGTGAAAACGAAGTCACAGTGGATTTCAGCGGCCCCGTGACAAGTGAAACCCTGCTTGAGGCAGAAAGAAAAACAAATGAAATCATTTATAATAATGCCGCGATAACCTGCTTCTGTCCGCCCGAAAATGAGATTTCAGACTATGACTACCGCAGCAAAAAAGAGGTTGATGGTGCTCTGCGCCTTGTAAAGATTGACGGCGCCGACCTTTGCGCCTGCTGCGGCACCCATGTTGCCCGCGCGGGCGAGGTGGGGATGGTAAAGGTAATCACAAGCGAAAACTACAAGGGCGGAGTGCGCATCGTGCTCAAAATCGGCTCTTTTGCCCTTGAGGACTATATTGAGAAAAATAATTCCGTTTTGGAAATATCCGCCTCTCTTTGCGCAAAATACGGCGAAGTTGCCGGGGCTGTTGAAAAGCTCAAAGAAAAACAGAATGAGCTGCGCATTGAGCTCAGCGATGCAAAAAAAGAAATAGTCTCTCTTCTTGCCCGCGACTACAATGAAACCGCGCCATTTGTTATAGACGGCAGGGGAGACGCGGATTTCGCAAGAATGCTCGCGGATGCCGGAACGGCAAAAGTAAAAACCGCCTTTGCGTTTTCGGGGGACGACAAAAACGGATACAAATACGCCGCCGCTTCAAGAAGCGAAGACGTGCGCGAAACGGGCAAGGCTCTTAACGCCGCGCTGCGAGGCAGGGGAGGAGGCAAACCCGAAATGATAATGGGCAGCGTGAGCGCGTCAAAAGAAGAAATCATCCTTTATCTTTCATCCCTTAAACCAAACACCTAAAATAATTGAATTTTTCTCTTGATATCCGTTAAAATATATTATATAATATGATATAGTCTATTTTGCGTCAAAACTTTTCTTTGATCATGTGGCGTGTGGGTCCTGTGCGACAGGACACTGTGAACCATGTCAGGCGGGAGACCGAGCAGCATTAAGCGGACAGTCGTGTGCGCCACAGTTTGCCTGCCGCCATATGACCAAGGAAAAGTTTTTTTGAAATAAGCTCATAAAGATAAAGAGGTGAGAAAATGTACCTGGCGCTTTACAGAAAATGGAGACCCTCCACCTTTGACGAGGTTTACGGTCAGCCGCATATAACCGAAACTCTCAAAAAAGAAGTAGCGTCCGGCAAGATTTCTCACGCTTATCTTTTCACCGGCTCAAGAGGCACCGGCAAAACCTCCTGCGCCAAGATTCTTGCCAAGGCGGTAAACTGCCCCAACGCTGTTGACGGCAACCCCTGCAACGAGTGCGAAATATGCAGAGGCATAGATAACGGCTCGCTGACGGATGTTGTGGAAATGGACGCGGCGAGCAACAACGGTGTTGAAGAAATCCGTACTCTGCGCGACGAAATAGTATATGCACCCACAGTCGCGAAATACAGAGTATATATAATAGACGAAGTGCATATGCTCTCCTCAAGCGCGTTCAACGCCTTTCTCAAGACTCTTGAGGAGCCGCCCGAGCACGCGATATTCATTCTTGCTACCACAGATGTCCACAAGGTGCTCCCCACCATTCTCTCAAGATGCCAGCGTTTTGATTTCAGGCGTGTTTCCGCGTCGGATATTATAAAACGCCTTAAATATGTGGCAGAAAAAGAAAATGTAACGCTCACCGATGACGCCGCCAACCTTATTGCCGGTGTCGCTGACGGCGGTATGAGAGACGCGCTCTCCCTGCTTGACCGCTGCTTCGCAATATCCGATAACATAGACTCCGGCGTAGTCAGCTCAGCCGCGGGAGTTACAAGCAACGAAAACCTTTTCAGATTTTCGGGTTTCATTGCAGGCGGCGATTTCAAATCCGCCCTTCTGCTTGTTTCGGAGCTTTACTCGGGCTACTGTGATATTTCGGTGCTTGCCAACCGTCTGCTTGACCATTTCCGCAACATAATGGTGGCAAAATCCGTAAACAACTGCAGCGACCTTATAATCTGCTCCGAAGAGGAGCTCACGGCATATAAAAACAGAGCAAAAGAAATATCAATGAGCAAAATTCTCGAATGTATCGAGATTCTTTCACAATTCAATTACTCTGTCAGGGAAGCGTCAAACAAACGCATCCTGCTTGAAACCGCAATTATTAAAATGTGCGGAGTTAAAGACACAGCCGCTTACGCGGCGGCACCTGCCGAATCGCAGGAAAAACAGACATTTCAGATAAAACCTGAGGCAAAACCCGCGCCTGTCCCCGACTCGCAGCCCGCCAAAGAGCAAACCGGGCCGCGCACCGCTCCCTCACAGGATGCCGGTAATGCGCCCGCCGCCGAGGCTCAGGCTCCCGCACCCGCCGAAAGCTCTCTCTCCGATGAAGCCTCTTACCCCGACGGTCCGTTTTCGCTCTGGCCCGAAATAAAAGAGCAGCTTAAAAAATACGATATGGCTCTGTTTGCCGTTTTGTCTTCAACAGACGCTATAATCAAAAACGGCAAGATAGTAATATTCACAAATAACCCCGGTCTTAAAGAATATATCCTCAAAAACAACTATGCCTCCGCTCTCAAAAACGCAATCACCGACATAACCGGCAGAGAGATGAAAGCCGCCATTTCGGTAACCGGAGGCGAGCAGAAGACCGAAGAGAAACCGCAGGAAAACACAGACAGCAGCCCGCTGAGCAATCTCCTCAGCAAAATCAAAGAGTTCAACGAGTAAGGAGTTAACAAAATGAAAGCAAGAATACCCGGCGCAAACCAGGGCGGCCAGGCCAACATGATGAAAAGAATACAGGAAATGCAGGAGAATATGGAGAGAATCCAGAAAGAAGTTGAAGAAACAGAGTTCACTTCTTCTGCAGGCGGCGGAGCTGTTGAAGTAACCGTTACGGGAGCTCATCAGGTCACGGCAATCAAGCTTGAGCCCGAAATAGTTGACCCCGAAGATATAGAAATGCTTGAGGATCTTATTATTTCCGCCTGCAACGAAAGCATCCGCAAGGCAAATGAAGCTATGGAAAAAGGTATGGAGGAGGCCAAAGGCGGTCTTTCCATACCCGGTCTGCTTTAATGCCGGGCTTTGCTCCGTCTCTTGAAATACTCATAGATAAGCTTGCCTCTCTGCCCTCAATAGGCAGAAAAAGCGCTCAGAGGCTCGCCTTTCATTTTATGTCTATGAGTGATGCGGAAGCGGAGTCTTTCTCTCAGGCAATCGAAAATGCCCGCAAAAAAGTTAAAAGATGCACTGTATGCTGCAATTTCTCGGATGATGACATCTGCCCGATATGCTCATCAAAGGAGCGTGACCGCTCGGTAATCTGCGTGGTTGAAGACCCGCGCGATGTGCTCGCCTTTGAAAGGACACACGAATATCCCGGTCTTTATCACGTGCTTCACGGTGTTATCTCCCCGATGAATGATATAAACCCCGAAGATATCTGCATAAAAGAGCTTATTGCCCGCCTTTCGGGCGACGAAGTCAAAGAAGTGATAATGGCAACAAACCCCACAGTTGAGGGCGAGGCCACTTCTATGTATATCTCAAAGCTCATAAAACCTCTGGGTGTCAAGGTAAGCCGTCTCGCTTACGGAGTGCCCGTGGGAGCTGACCTTGAATATGCCGACGAATTTACTCTTATAAGGGCAATGGAAGGCAGAAAAGACCTCTGATTTCAGTACCGGTGTTTTCAACATTTTTTTCACCTTCTCTTCACCCTCATTCACGGTTTTCACACCACCTTTTGCTGTTCACTTTTTTAACATTTTACTCACGGTCCGGATGTTAAAAATTCAGCCCCTTTTTTTCAGGTTTTTCAAGCATTTTCAGAGTTGTACCACATTTTCACGCCCCCTACTACTACTACTGAATAATGTATAAGAATACACATAATTACCGACGGATAAACTGCAGTTACCCCTGTATCCGCCGAAAATACTGGAGGAAGCATTTATGAAGTTCATCTGCAATACTTATGATTTATCTGAGGCCTGTCAGATAGTTCAGAGAGCCGCGTCCGCAAAGACAGCTCTTCCGTCTGTTGAAGGTATCTTGCTCACAGCGGAAAACAGCAAACTTACTCTGACCGGTTATGATCTTGAAATGGGTATTATAACTGAGATTCCCTGCTCTTCATCCGAAGACGGCAGTATAGTTATCAACGCCCATATGCTCAGTGAGACTTTAAGAAAGCTTCCCGCGGAAAAAGTTACCGTGGATGCCGATGCCAGGCAGATAGCCACCATAGAAAGCGGAGAGTTCAAGACCACAATAATCGGAATGAACGCGGAGGATTATCCTGAGCTTCCTTCCGTTACCAGGGGTTATGATGTGGAGATAAGCCAGAAGATACTCAAGGATATGATCCGCAAGACTATTTTCTCCGCAGCGGTAAAAGACAGCAAAGTTGTTCACACGGGTGTGAAGTTTGAAATAGAAACGGGTCACATACGCCTTGTCGCAGTGGACGGCGTACGTCTCGCAATAAGAAATGAAAATATAGATTATTCCGGCGAGGAGCTCACCTTTGTTGTGCCGGCAAAAACTCTTTCCGAAGTAGTGAAGCTTCTCGGCGATGAGGATGAAAAAATAAAGCTTTCCGTGGGCACAAGGCACATTACATTCTCAATCGGAGCTTATTACATTATTTCGAGGCTTCTTGACGGTGAATTTCTTAACTACAAGTCAGCCATTCCCTCGGCGGCAAAGACCATAGCCAAGGTTGAAACGGCAAAGTTTCTTGACAGTATAGACAGAACATCGCTTATTATCACCGACAGAATCAAGAGCCCCATCAAGTGTGTTTTTGCAGATGACAGCATAGTAATGTCAAGTAACGCGTCAATAGGCGCTTCAAACGACAAGATTTCAGCCGAAATCACCGGCGAGGATATTACTGTCGGTTTTAATAATAAATATATGATTGACGCGCTCAGAGTATGCGACACCGATGAAATAAAAATCATGCTCAACAGCCCGGTTGCTCCCATACTTGTAGTGCCGGTAGAGGGCGATGAATTTATTTTCCTTATTCTCCCCGTGAGGCTGAAGAATGAAAATTAAAGTCAGAGTTGCCGAAAAGCAGGAAATACATAAAAAGATAAATACCGAATTTGTAAAGCTTGACGCTTTTCTGAAGCTCAATGACGCTGTGCAGACCGGAGGCCACGCAAAGCTCGTGATTCAGGGCGGAGAGGTTAAGGTAAACGGAGAAACCTGCCTGCTCAGGGGCAAAAAAATAAGAAAAGGCGACAGAGTCGAATTCGAAAGAAAAATCTATATAGCAGAATAATAAAAGAGAGGAATGGTGATATAAATGATAATATTGAACCATTCCTCTTTTAATTTCAGAAATATTGAAAAGTGCAGCATTGAGCCGCACACCGAGATGAATATAATCTACGGCGAAAACGGTCAGGGCAAAACAAACCTTATTGAAAGCATCTGGATGATGACGGGTTTTTACTCTTTCCGCGCGAGAAAAAACATTCAGCTGATAAGACAGGGCAACGAGCAGGCAAAAATACAAACGGAGTTTTATTCATCCGGCAGAAACCAGAGAGCTGAGCTCATAATCGGAAACAAAAAGGAGCTGACTCTCAACGAAGTGAAAGAGGAGAGCCCGAGAGCGATGATGGGCACATTTCCCGTGGTTGTTTTTTCACCGTCAACTCTCGGAATTGTCAGAGACGGCCCGGCTGAAAGAAGAAAAATGCTCGACATAGGCATAAGTCAGATTAAGCCGAATTATGCCGTGCTTATGAGCAAATATCTGAGAGTGGTTGATCAGAGAAATGTGCTTTTGAAAAAATTCGGGGAAAAAAGCGCCCGGATGGAGGATTATTTCGCTCCCTGGAATGAAGAGCTTGCCTCTCTCGGAGCAAAAATAATAAAATACCGGCTTGATTACACGGAAAAGCTGTATGAATACGCCTCGGATATTTATTCCGGAATAAGCTCGGGCAGGGAGAGTTTCACATTTTATTACAGTTTTTCAAGAGATAATAACGACGAAAACGAAATAAAGGACAGGCTTGTAAAAGAGATTGAAAAGAGCTTTGAGAGTGATATAAAGAGAAGCTATACGGGAGCCGGACCGCACGCACACGACCTGATACTCAGCCTTGACGGCAGAGACGCGAGGATGTACGCCTCACAGGGTCAGCAGCGCTCGTGCGCCCTCGCTCTGAAGCTCAGCGAAGCGCAGATAACCGAAAATGTAACGGGCGAAAGCCCCGCGGTGCTGCTTGATGATGTTATGAGCGAGCTCGATGAAGGCAGGCAGAAATTCATATTGAATTTTCTTGATAAAAGGCAGGTATTCATCACCTGCTGTGAGCCGTCAACTTTACTCAGAAAAGAGAGAGGCAAAGTTTTTGAAGTAAAAAACGGCGAAGTAAAAGAGCTGTAAGAAAGGACGGATATTATGAGTTTTTCATTCTTTTTCAAAATGCTGACGGTGATAATTATGTCACTGACAACTGTTTTTTCATCCTCGTCACAGGTAAAAATGATAGGCCACAGAGGTCACAGCATGCCCTACCCCGAGAATACCGCCATGGCGTTTGAGCAGGCGGCAAAGCACGGATTTGCCGGGGCAGAAACAGATGTGAGAGTGACAAGTGACGGAGTTTATGTCACAAACCATAACAGCAGCGTGGTGCTTAAGGACGGCACAGAGCTTGAAATTGCCGAAAACACATATAAAGAGCTCACGGCTCAGCCTCTCAAAACGAGCAAAACCGCAAAGGATGTCTATCTCTGCACATTCAAAGAGTATCTCGAAATTATGCGCGATAATGATATGATATGCTTTATCGAGCTTAAGGGCGAATTTGATGACGGGCAGATAAATGAGATATTCACAATGGCGGGTGAAGTTTACAATCTTGAAAAATGTATACTGCAGTCATTTGAGTTTGATAATCTTGTGAAGGCTCACGAGCAGTTTCCCGATTTGCGCATTATGCTTACATACGACGAAACGGACAAGAGCTATGTGAAATGCTTTGAATACGGTTTTTCAATCGACGCTTCTTATACGGTTGTTGACGAAGAGATGGTTGAAGCCTTCCACTCAAGAGGGCTTGAGGTTGCGGCCTACACAGCCAACGAATTCTTTGTGCTCAGCTATCTCAAGGCGCTTGGAGTGGATTATGTTGAATCCGACCTGCTCGGAGGGGCGTTTGCCTGATGTATCTGCATATAGGTCTTGATAAAATAATAACCTACGATGAAATAATCGGTATTTTTGACCTTGATACAACAACGGTTGAAAAAAACACAAGGGAGTCGCTTGCCAACGCGGAAAAAGCGGGGATAGTTGAAAATGTCTGCAACGACCTGCCCAAGTCCTTTGTTGTATGCGAAAAAAACGGAAAAAGAAAAATATATATCACTCAGCTTTCCGCCCAGACCCTCGCAAAGAGAATAGAAACGCCGCTTTCACAGAAACAGCTGTGATATACATTTGTTAAATAAAAGCGGTTATATAACAGAATAAATAATAATCCGTCCCGCGGCATTACTGCAGCGGGACGGAAATTTTTACTTTGCTTATTTATTTTGAGTTTGTTTCATTTTCAATCAGGGCGTTGATGTCATTTTTGCCTCTGTGCCTGTACGGGAAAAAGCGGAGCACCGCAAACATTATAAAGCCGCCCACAAAGTTCATAACTATATCGCACATTGTGTCCATAAGCGGAAATCTCTGTGCGAAAAGCTCCATATCGGAGAAGGGGAACATGCAGAATATATTCTCGATTTTTCCGCCGGCTTCCGCAAGGGCGTTCTGCAGATTCCAGTGCTGAGCGTCGCCGCCGAAAAACTGGTCATATACAAACTCAAACAGCTCCCAGCCGCTCGCGAGCACAAAGCCGAAGCCGAGCGAGCAGAGCGAGGCAATCTGCGCGGGGCAGGTCTTTTTGATTTTGAGCTGGGTGGCGCAGACATATTCGTAGCCGATATATACGCCTTCGGCAGTGCCGGTCGCGTGCAGAATTTTATCAAACATCGGCAGCGAATAATAAAGGTTCAGATAAGCGCCGCCGAATGAGCCGAGGAGAAAGCCGAGCGCGGTGATATTCTGAAAGCGCGGGGAAAACAGACGAAGCTTGCTGTTTTTCGGGAAAAACTGGATTATCTCATAGGCAAACATACCCACGAGGTTGGCCGCAATCTGAATGGGGGGGTTGCTTCCGCTGTAATCCTTGCCGTTTATGATGGTATCAATAAGGGCGTAAATCATAAGCCCCCTGAGAATCCACCAGTAAACCAGCTCGCTTTTTTTAACATTTTTGAATATGCGTGAAAAGTAGTCTTTGAAGTAGTTTATCATTTTATTTCTCCTTAAAGGATTAGTTGCTGTAATACCTCTTCAGCTTTTCAACCTCCTGCGCGGTGAGCGCCTTACCGGCAATGATAAGGTCGTCCATACGGAAAGTCAAACCGCGGCTGCGGTTAAAATTCATATAAATATCATCGCCTGCCGCGAAAATACCGCCGCCCGCGAGAGAGTCCGCATACTCCCTGCCGATAATGTCGGTGTGAGCGAGGGCAAAATTGAGATAACACTTTGTTTCGCCTGTATCTGTGTCAAAGGTAAGCGTGATATGCACAGGGCCGCTGAAGCCGTCCGCTCCGAAGGCGGTTACGGTGTCCGTATCATCGCTTCCGCTGCCGTATTGCACTTTTACGGAGTGGTTTCTCAGGATTACGCTGAAGCCTTTTTCCTGATGCCTGCCGTGCTCCGGGCTCTTTGTGCCCATTACGCAGATATCATCACAGATGTCTTTATCCACAAGCAGCCAGAAAGCGAGCGAAAAGCTGCCGCCGAGAGGAGCGTTTTCGATAATTATGCCTCCGGTCGCTCCGAATTCGGCAATGCTACCCTCCACACCGTTTGTGTAAAACTTCACGTGGCCGTTTTCGGCAGGGGAGCAGTTTCCGCTCTCATCGGTAAGGCTGTTTTCAAAGCCCATACGCAGCTTAATGCTGCTGCCGAAGAGCTCACCGAGACCTCCGGGAGCGTCAAACGGTATATGCGGCACCTGCTCAATAACGGGAGCGGGCGGGGGAGTGATATACTCCTTTTTATAATCTTCAAACACTCCGGCGGGCACCTGAGAGGTATAGCCTCCGGGGGTGTATCTGGGTATATCGAGCCCGAAAGCGTAGAGCACAAGGGCGGAAATATCCTTTGTAACCGCATATGGGATGGTTTCTCCGGTAACACCTCTGCCGGATATGCCGAAGAATATTTTTTTCTCTGTGTCGTGCCAGCCTCCGTGACCGCGTATGTAGCCGCCGTGGTCGGCAAGGCAGATAAACAGCGTGTCGTCGGCTATGCCGGCGGATACATAGGCGTCATATATTTTACCTACAAGAGAGTCGATTTTTTCAATGCAGTCAAGGTGACCCTGTTCACCGTAGCCGCAGCTGTGGCCCGCGCCGTCAACATCGTCAAGCTGAACAAAGAGGAAGTCCGGCTTTTTTGCAACGCAGCGCGTGATTTTCTCTGTGAGAGCGGTGTCATCATCCGCCGTTTCCTTGATTACGCCTATGCCGTCCTCAACTATGCCGATGTTTATCGGGTTCCAGTTTACTATTGAGGCGAGCAACGCCTCCGGGTAAGCATCGCGTATTCTTCTGAAAACCGAGGGAAAGCGGTCATTATTATAGGGATGAACGCAGATGTAGCCGTTTGTAAGATTGTGAACAGCGGGGTCAACGCCTATGAGCATGCCTCCCCAGTTTTCCGCGCTGATGGTGGGGTCCATGCTGTAGGCCTCATAGGTCACGGCGCCGTTTGCGAATATACGGTCCATACAGGGGGTGTTTGCTTCTTTGTTGAAATTGCCCATACCGTCAATTCCGATAACCGCTGTATGAGAAAATCTTTTCATTGTTTCACCGCCTTTTTTCTGACAAAGTAAATATTAACAGAAAACGGCTTTGCAGTCAAGAAAATCGGCTTTTCTTAACTTATATGTAACATTTGAAAGATTAACGGGAATCGGGTTTTTCCGTGAAACGCTTTCTCCCCGAGGGGAAGGTTTTATGCACCGCATATCTTTTTTGCGGGCGGATAATATCCGCCCCTACGGGTTGTCTGTCATTCCTGGCCTGCCGGGGAATCTGAAAACCCTGTTTATCATGCCCTTTCGCTCACTTTGCACACTCAGGATGACAGAATAATTCAGAAAAGAAAAAACAACGCAATTTGCGAGCGAAGACAGTATCGGGATACGGCAAAGGACGGAAAGAGCCGAAAACAGACAAAAAATATATTCCGAAAATTTCACTTAATCAAAGCTGAAAAAAGAAGTACGAGTTTAAAACCCGTACTTCATAATTACTCTTTGTCTGTTTGTTTTTCGCCTTTTATGCGACAAGCTAAGATTGCATTAACTCAGAGGCAGCGCGGGAGGTCGGAAGCAGAAAAGGATGAAAACAACGCAATTTGCGAGCGAAGACAGTATCGAGATACGGCGAGCGAGCAAAGGCGTTGAGAAAAGACAAAAACAACTATTCCTTATTTTAGTTAAATATAAGCAAAAAACAGGACTGCGAGTGTATAATTCGCAGTCCATTAAACTATATTGTCTTTTCGTTTTTCGCCTTTTATGCGACGACCGGTCAAATCATAGAGGGAGTCCACGAAGCATAAGGCTCTATTCCGAAAATCTTCGCTACCGTCGGTGCCACATTCGCAAGCCCGTAATTGCCGTCCTTTATCTTGTATTCGTTCTTTGAAACAATAATAAACGGAACGGGGTTGAGCGAGTGGGCTGTTCTTACCTGAAGCTCACCCTTTTTGTTTTTCTCGAGCATTTCGTCGGCGTTGCCGTGGTCGGCGGTCACAAGCACGGTGTAGCCTGTTTCTTCCGCAGCCTTGAGAGCTCTGGCGATGCCGAGGTCAACGCTTTCAACCGCGGTGATTGTGGCGTCGAGCGAGCCGGTGTGGCCTACCATATCGCCGTTGGGGTAGTTGCAGCGTATGAAATCATATTTGCCGCTCTTCATAGCCTCGATGATTGCGTCTGTTACTTCTGCACTCTTCATCCAGGGTCTTTCGTCAAACGAAACCTTGTCGGAGGGGATTTCCATAAAGGTTTCAAGCTCTTCGCTGAATTTCTCTGTTCTGTTGCCGTTCCAGAAATAGGTCACGTGGCCGTATTTCTGAGTTTCCGACACGGCAAACTGAGTCATACCGTGAGAAACGAGAAGCTCCGAGAGAGTCTCCCTGATTTCGGGAGGAGCAACAAGGAATCTTTCGGGGATTTTAAGGTCGCCGTCATACTGAAGCATACCGGCGTAAACCACATCGGGTTTTTTGCCCCTGTCAAAGTAAGTGAACTCGTCATAATCGAAAGCCATTGAAATTTCAAGCGCTCTGTCGCCTCTGAAATTGAAGAGAATCACGCTGTCGCCGTCTTCAATTCTGCCCACGGGCTCGCCGCCGGCCGCAATAACGAAGGGGGGCAGGTCCTGGTCTATGACTCCGGGGTTTTCTTCTCTGTAGGTTTCAATAGCGGTTTTTGCGCTCTCAAACTGTCTGCCGATACCTTTCACGTGGGTATCCCAGCCGAGCTTTACCATATTCCAGTCCGCCTGATAGCGGTCCATGGTGATTTTCATTCTTCCGCCGCCCGATGCGATGTCCGCGCAGAAGGAGCCGTCATTGAGCTTTGCGATTTCCGCTTCGAGAGCGTCAACATAAGTGAGAGCGGAGGTGGCGGGCACATCTCTGCCGTCAAGCAGGATATGAACGTGGACTTTCTTAATGCCGTCCTCCTTCGCCTTGCCGAGCATGGCGATAAGGTGAGAAATGTTGGAGTGAACATTTCCGTCTGAAAGAAGGCCGAGGAAATGGAGAGCGGAGCCTTTTGAAACGCAGTTGCCGGTTATATCCTTCCAGGCGTCGGAGGTGTAAATCTTGCCGGAGGCGATTGACTCATTGACCAGCTTTGCGCCCTGCGAATAAATCTGACCGCAGCCGAGAGCATTGTGGCCGACTTCGCTGTTGCCCATATCGTCATCGGAGGGGAGACCTACCGCGTCACCGTGCGCCTTGAGGCGGGTGTTGGGGCACTCCTTGAGAAGACGGTTGAGAGTGGGGGTATTTGCGAGTGTGACAGCATCGCCGAGCCCTGTTTTGGAGAAACCGACGCCGTCCATAACTATAAGTAAAACTTTTTCAGCCATAAAAATTCTTCCTTTTTATTGTCAGAAGGCTGCCGCAAAAGAGCCTTCGCTCCGGTGCAGCAGCCCGTAAGGTTGATTATTTGCTTGCCGCGTCAACGATAACGGCAAATTTGTCTGCCTTGAGGGAAGCGCCGCCGATGAGACCGCCGTCAACATCATACTGAGCAAGAAGCTCAGCGGCATTGGCGTCGTTCATTGAGCCGCCGTACTGAATCACAAACTTATCGGCGTCTGCCTTGGAGTAAAGGTCTGCGATAAGAGCGCGGATGATTTTGCACACTTCGTTTGCCTGCTCGGGAGTGGCGGTTTCGCCTGTGCCGATTGCCCAAACGGGCTCATAAGCTATAATGATGTTTGCGAGCTCTTCGGCCTTAACGCCTGAAAGAGCAACCTTGGTCTGCTTGCAGACTGTTTCGGAGGTGATGCCGAGCTTTCTTTCTGAAAGAACTTCGCCTACGCAGAGAATAACCTTGAGGCCCGCGTTGAGAGCGGCGCGCACGCGGTCACGTACGGTTTCGTCTGTCTCACCGAAATACTGTCTTCTCTCGGAATGGCCGATGATAACATAGGGAACGCCGGCAGCCTTGAGCATTTCAGCAGAAATCTCACCGGTGAACGCGCCCTTTTCTGCCCAGTGGCAGTTCTCGGCACCGATTCTGATGTTGGAGCCCTGCGCCGCTTCCATAGCGGCGAAAAGGTCGATGTAAGGCACGCAGAGCACTACTTCGCAATCCGCGTTTGCCACGAGGGGTTTCATTTCTTCAATAAGAGCCTTTGCCTGAGCGGGAGTGTTGTTCATTTTCCAGTTGCCTGCGATAACAGGTCTGCGAAGTGATTTATCCATAATTTACCTCCGTAAGATTATTTGTCGTTAACTGCTTCTATGCCGGGAAGAGCTTTGCCCTCAAGGAATTCGAGGGAAGCGCCGCCGCCTGTGGAAATGTGGGTCATCTTGTCGCCGAAGCCAAGCTGGTTGACAGCCGCCGCGGAATCGCCGCCGCCGATGATTGTGACTGCGTCTGACTCTGCGAGAGCCTTTGCCACAGCGAGAGTGCCCTTGTTGAGAACGGGATTCTCAAACACGCCCATGGGGCCGTTCCATACAACGGTCTTTGCGTGCTTGATTTCGAGAGCAAAATTCTCAGCGCTCACGGGGCCGATGTCAAGGCCTTCCATGTCGGCGGGAATCTCTCTTGAGTCAACCACTCTGGTCTCTATGGGAGCATCGATGGGGTCGGGGAAGCCGGGGCCGATGACTGTGTCGATGGGCAGAAGGATTCTTACGCCCTTCTCCTGAGCCTTTTTGAGCATATCTCTGCAGTAGTCAATCTTGGAATCGTCGCAGATTGAAATGCCGATTTCGTAGCCCTTTGCCTTGATGAAGGTGTATGCCATGCCGCCGCCGATAATCAGGGTGTCGGCCTTGTCGAGAAGATTATCGATAACATTGAGCTTATCGGCTACCTTTGCGCCGCCGAGCACGGTGACAAAAGGTCTGGCGGGGTTTTCAACAGCGTTGCCGAGGTACTTGAGCTCTTTGCCCATAAGGTAGCCAACGGCTGCTTCGTCAACATAGTTCGCAACGCCGACTGTGGAGCAGTGAGCTCTGTGAGCGGCGCCGAAGGCGTCATTTACATAGATGTCGCAAAGGCTTGCGAGATCTTTTGAAAACTCTTCGCCGTTTTTGGTTTCTTCGGGACGGAAACGGGTGTTTTCGAGCAGAACAACATCGCCGTCCTTCATTTCGGCAACAGCGGCTCTCGCGTTTTCGCCCACAACGTTGTCGTCGGCAGCGAACACGACCTCTTTGCCGAGCTTCTCGGAAAGTCTTGCTGCAACGGGAGCGAGGGAGAACTTTGCCTCGGGGCCGTTTTTGGGTTTGCCGAGATGGGAGCAGAGGATAACCTTTGCGCCGTCGTCAATCAGTTTCTGAATAGTGGGAAGTGCGCCGTTGATTCTGTTTTCGTCTGTGATGACACCGTCTTTGATGGGAACGTTGAAATCACAGCGGACAAGCACTCTTTTGCCTTTTGCGTTGATGTCGTCAACCGTTTTCTTGTTAAGTAAGCTCATTGGTATCGTCCTTTCGGGTATATTTTTGACGCTTAATATTATAAAGTATAGCGGGGCATAATTCAAGAAAATTTTTATTGACGAAATACACGAAGATAGACTTTACTGTGACAATTTTTTATCTTGACTTTACAACGCGCATTTGGTAATATATTGCAAGGCACAGTGAATTATTAAGCCCCCATAGTTAAACGGATATATCAAAGGCTCCGCCTTTGATGAATGACGGCGCTTCGCGCCTTATTGAATAAGCCTCCTTAGTTAAATGGATATAACAGACCCCTCCTAAGGGTCAGTTGAGGGTTCGATTCCCCCAGGGGGTGCCATGGAAAAGCACGCTTCGGCGTGCTTTTTCAATGAAATCCGTCCTAGGGACGGGTGAAATATTGCTTCACAATATGAAATCGCTTTGCGGTGAAATCCCGCTTCGCGGGGTGATTGTTATTATCCGATTTGAAAAGAGGAATATAAAAAATGAAAGCATCGGAAGCGCGTATACGCAGGGTTGAGCGTTATGAAAATTCTTTTGACAGCATCACGGAGGCAGTCCGCAATCTGTCGCACGCGCTTGACGGGTTTGAGGATATACAGTCCGGAATAGACGCTCTCGAAAAATACTATACGGGCGGTCAATGGCTTAAGGACTTTGAGGCGGACGAGAAAGGGTTGTTTCCGCCGGATATGAAACGGGGCGTGCTCTCGGAGGATGCAGTGAGCGACTTGCTGGATGAAATCAAGAAGCTTAAGGCGCGCTGTAGCAGTTTGGGAGAGAAATAAGCATAATATTGTAAAAACTGCGGGAAATAAAATCCCGCAGTTTTGTTTTTTATCGGCTTTATTTCGTTTGATTTCTTGCGCATTGAGGATGGCTGTAAAGATTCCCCGTTGTGAACCAGTTATATGACCTGCAGCCGCCCGCGCAGATTTTGCCGTGAGGGCAGGCCGCGCATTCGCCCGAGAGCATATCGGGCGTGAATTTCCTGTTATAAGCAAAGGCGTCGGGGTCTGTCCAGATATCAATCAGAGAACGGGCGCGCAGATTTCCCTCGTTGAAGCGGGGGTCGTAAAGCGATTCGCAGCCGCGCACATTGCCTTCGCTGTCAATTCCGAGCGTAGTCAGCCCTGCGCTGCAGCCGCCGAATACCGCGCCGGTCAAAGCTCTTGTAAACGGCTCGTCAGATGTAAAATAGCCTATGTTATCCGCCGCGGCTATATAAAAATGCTGCCTGCCCCTGTGCTTTTTTACAAAATCAATCACAAAACGGGGATCAAAGCTTACATCCACCGCGTTGCGCCCTGCGTTACCCATAGGGGAGCAGGCCTGCAGCTGCCAGGCAAAAATGGGATATTTCAGCAGTGTTTCATAGAATTCCGGGAGCAGGGGAGTGTTGTCCGCGCGAAGGGCGCTGATAACCGAAACGGGAATTCCGCAGCGTGAAAGAGCTTCTATTGTTTCAAAGGCTCTCGCGTAGCTTCCCTTCTGACGGAAGGGGTCGTGAACACGCTCCAGGCCGTCAACCGAAACGGCGACGGACTCTGTGACGCAGTTTTTCAGCGATGCGAGAATATCCGGAGTCATCCTGTAGCCGTTTGTTATAATGCACACTTTGACTCCGCATGAGGTGAGCGCGCGGGTGATTTCCTCCCAGTCGGGGCGCATGAACACCTCGCCGCCGATTAATGAGACGCGTCTGCAGCCGCAACCGGCAAGCTGAGCGGCAACGCTCAGACACTCCTCTGTTGTAAGCTCGTTTTCGCGTGCAACTCCGCCGGAGGAGCCGCAGTAGGCGCAGCGGAAACAGCAGGCGAGCGTAAGCTCCCATACGGCCGAGTCTATGTGATAAGGAAAACTCCGGTATTTTTCAAGCTCAGTCATTCAGCCGTTCCCCGCAGTTTGAGCAGAAATTGCCGCCTTCTGTTTTTGCTCCGCAATTCGGGCAGAATCGCCCCTGCATATCCGAGCTCTGATTCTCGGGATAACCCGCGGTTTCCGGCTGAGAGCGTTTTTTCGCGCAGCCGGCGCAGTAAGATTCTTCTCCGTCCTCAAGGGATTTGCCGCAGTCCGCGCAGAACGGTCCGGGCATATAAACGCCCGCAGGGGAAAAAGACGGATTGTTGAAAAACTCGGGGCCCGCGTACACCGCCTGAGGCGAAGATGCCCTCGGGTCAAAAGCAGGCGGCGCGAAAAACTCCGGACCTGCATAAACGAGCGCAGACATCGGCCCTGCCGGCTTCGCAACCGAAAACACGGCGGGCAGACCGGGCGCGGTTTCACCTGTTTTTATGCTTTGAATTATTTCGGGCAGATGTTTTTCAAGCCCTTTTCTCTCCGAAGGTTCAGCAATGCATTTTTTCGAAAATACCGCAGGGCTGTCCGGGCTGACGGTGTTTTCGAATGCAAGAGTCAGCACGGCGCAGTCGTCACAGGCGATTTCCTCCGGCGAAAAGGCGGAAGAATCCTCAGAGAGCGCAGTTTTTTCGATAAAAGCCCACATTTCATCCGAAAGAGGGTATTCGGCGCGCCCCTGTATGCCGGTTACGGTTTCAATCATTGAGGCAACGCCGTATTCGCGCACGAATTCGTGTTTCACGCGCGACGGGGAGGCGGGCGCAGAATCGGTGTATACGCAGGAGAGAAGCCTGCCGGGTGAGAAGTTTTCAGCTGTGTTCATATTCAGCACTCCGAATTGTTTTTTATCATTATATCACAGCGAATCGGAAAAGTAACTCTTTTCGGAAAAATAAAAGCCGGCAGAGCGGAAGAACTCTGCCGGTAATCTTTTATTTCGAGAAAATATTGGAGAAAAACATCCCGAGTTTGTAAGCCAGATTCAATAATCCGTAACGCACATTATTGAAAAGCTGATACGCCAGCCTCTTTAACTGACCAAGCCCGTCTTCAATTTCAGCGGTATAATAATTCACTCCCGGTCCGGAAAGGTCCGAAACCGCCACGATGTAAGTACTGCCGTTGTATTTGACCTTAAGAGCAGTCACATTGCCGTCTTCATCAGTTTCTGCTACGCCCGTAACCTGAACTTCCGTGCCGTAAGGAAGAATCATATCGGGGCTGTCGGTTGCCGCGCCGTTTTCATTTACAACCGTTGCGCTTTTATAATCGGGTCTTTCAGGCGGCAAAACAAGATCCGCAAAAGCGGGCACGCAGACAGCCGCGCAGATAATAACTGCAAGCAGAACGCTTATGATTTTTTTCATATTGTATCATCCTTTCTTTCGGGTTCTTCTTTTTCTTTATTTCCTGTTTTGTTTTTTCTGCGGATGCGCACAAGAGCAACTGTGCCGATTATGCAGGCGATAACTGCGGCAATAACACAGCACGCGGCAATCAGCAGAGAGTTTCCGCCGGAGAGCATATGCTGCATCGGCGAGGCAACATCGGCAAAAGCCGCCTGGGAGAATATGAGGGCGGTCAGCGCAGAAACGACAAGAGCCGACAGTTTTTTCATAAGACTACCTCCATATCAGAGCAATCACATACCCCGAGGCGTAGGAAACTGCGTTTAGGATAAGCGAGAGCAGAAAAGGATTGAGTTTTTTGTGTACGGGTATTTTAAGATATATAATCCCCTCGGTTATCACAGCCGCTATTTCAAGAGCGTATTCAAGCGGCATTCGCACGCTGTTTCCGCAGAAATAGCCTGTGATGTAAACCGAGCAGACCAGCAGAGGGTTTGTCACGATGTTTGCCAGAGTAACCACGGCAAGCCCCTGCCTGCTTCTCACGCCGAGAGCGAGGGCAGCAAGCCCCTCAATCAGTATCGTCAGCAGAAGGCATATCACCATCTGCCGGGGAAGGTCCGACAGCATACTCATCCCTCCCGTCGTCTGTAATGTTTTTTGCTTTTCTAAGCTCAATCGCCGTAAAGATTATTGACAGAATAATAATTACGGCGGTGATTGCGGCAAGTATCAGCGTGCCGGGCTTCACCTGCTGCCACAGAAAGGCGTCAAGAATAAATCTGAGACTGAGCATTCACCTTCACATCCTTTCTTATTATCAGAGCAAACGCCGCAAGGCACACAACGGTAAACACCGACAGAATTACGCTGTTCACCGCGTAGGATGAGCTGCCGAAGAAGAATATCGGAAGCACACCGAGGGTGAGCGCCGTGGTGGTGTAGCCGAATGAGAGTCCGGGCGCGCTTTTCATAACCGAAACTATCAGCGCGAGCGAAACGGACATCGTCATGCTGAAAAGCATTATTCCCAGAAGGGAAACAAGCATAATCTTATTGCCGAGCAGCACAAACGGCAGGGATGCCGCCGCGCTTATGAGCGCGGTTTTCTTTACTCCGAAGGCGTCGGCCAATATGCCGCCGGCCGCCTTGCCCGTGCCCATCGCCGCGTAGAGAAGCACCGCGTGCAGAGAAGTGGTTTTCCACGCCAGGGGCAGGCAGAAGCCCATATAAGACCTGAGCATAACCACCATGCAGGAGAGCGCGATTACCGCGGCGGCGGGAACATCCTGCCTCGCGTAATCAAAGCCGGAGCAGAGCTGAGCCGCGCTTTTATCCGGCTCTTTGTATTTCTCCGCAATTATGATAAAAGGTATTGCCGTGAGCATAAAGAGAATAACAACGGAGTAAGGCAGCGCCGTTTTGGCAAGCATCGTGCCGGTGATAACGCCGAAAGCCCCGCCCGCAACGAAAATCGCGGAGTGGGAAAGGCGCCCGCGCGAGCTTCTGATGGTAACCTGCGCGCCGCCCACATGAGTCAGGGCGTTGCCCGCGCACAGCAGCACCAGAGCAGGGTACCTGCCCGGCAGTATGCCGAGCCGGAAAGAAGCTGCCGCAAGGCACATCATAATCGTGCCCGTAAGAGCCGCGTTGAAACGCGGAAAACGGTCGTTTATGTAGCCGACAAGGGCCTGAGGCACAAAGGCGAGCACATCATAAGCGAGCGGAAACAGCCAGAGAAACGAGCCCGGCCCCGTCTGCTGCTTTATGCAGAAATAGCAGAGCACTTCCATTGCAAAGTGAATGTAAAAATACATCCAGCCCGAGCCAATGTTTTTGCCCGTGAGGGCGTATCTTATACGGGTAATTGCAATCACCTCGGTTTACCGGTCAATTCACTAATCAGTGAGTAAAAACCGTCAGTCTGTTGCATAAAAAAGAAAACGCCCCGAAAAAGGCGTTTTCCCGATTATATTATTGTTCGGGGATAAAAGCGTCGTGAATTGCCGCAACGGCGGCGTCGGCGTCTTTCTTGTCAATAAGCACGGAAATCTTGATTTCGCTGGTTGAAATCATCTGAATATTTATATCTGCCTCAAACAGAGCTTTGAACATCGTTGCGGCAACGCCGGGGTGGGTTTCCATGCCCGCGCCAACGGCTGAAACCTTGGCAACGTTTTCGCTGTCGCACTCGATTTTGAGAGAGGATATGATTTCGAGATTGCCGAGTACCTCAAGGGCTTTTTCGGCATTGTCGCCGGAAACGGTGAAGGTGATATCCTTGGTGTCGTTTCTGCCGACAGACTGAAGAATTATATCAACATTAATGTTTTCCGCGGCGAGCTTACCGAAAATTTTGTAAGCGATACCGGGCACATTGGGAACACCTATGATTGAGATTCTGGCTACGTTTGTATCTTTTGTAACGCCTCTGACAAGCATTTTTTCCATTTTAACACTCTCCTTAACTAACGTGCCGGGGGTATTTGTCAGGCTTGACAGCACCTCTACCGTCACATCGTATTTCTTTGCCATTTCAACGCTGCGGTTGTTGAGGACCTGAGCGCCGAGGGTGGCAAGCTCAAGCATTTCATCATAAGTGATTTCGCTGAGCTTGACCGCGTTTTTGACCTTGCGCGGATCGGCGGTATATACGCCTTCAACGTCGGTGAATATCTGGCAGCGGTCAGCGTGCATTGCGGCCGCTATTGCCACGGCGCTTGTATCTGAGCCGCCTCTGCCGAGCGTGGTTATATCGTCATATTTGTTCAGGCCCTGGAAGCCGGCGACAATAACGATGTTTTTGCGTGAAATCTCCATTTTGATGCGCTCGGCGCTGACCTTCTTTATGCGCGCGGCGCCGTAAACGGAGTTGGTGGAGAAACCTGCCTGCCAGCCGAGAAGCGAGCATACGGGGAAGCCGAGCTTCTCTATGGCAATGGCAAGCAGAGCTATTGAAATCTGCTCGCCTGCGGAAAGAAGCTGGTCCATCTCTCTCTTGGAGGGCTTGCTGCTCAGCTCAGCCGCTTTTGCAATAAGGTCGTCTGTGGTGTCACCCTGCGCGGAAACTACCACAACCACATCGTTGCCCTTGGAATATGTGTCCGTAACTATACGGGCAACATTCATTACTCTTTCGGCGTCGGCAACGGAGGAGCCGCCGAATTTCTGTACAATCAATGCCATAAAACTACCTCTTAATAATCTGTGATTCTGATTATCGAGCCCGTTTGCGCTCCCGCGCTTTCAAGCTTCGATTTGACACTGCCGCAGGGCATTTCTTCCGTGACGAAGAAGAGTTCGTTCGAGGGCAGACCCGGGGCATTTATGAAACCCACGCCGGGGAATTGTTTTCTGATTTCGTCTTTGCTTCCCTTTGCCCTTACAAGCCAGCAGGAAACATAATCATCGCCGGACACGATGTTATCGCCGCTGCCCTCATCCCAGGAAGGGCTTCTGTTTATGCCGAAGTGCTTTGCGCAGTCCGCCATATCGGCGGCCACCGCGCTTGCAGTGGGCAGTTTACCCGCGCCGGGGCCGGAGAAGCTGACCTCGCCTACCGCGTTGCCTCTTACCGTAACGCAGTTCTGAACGTCATCGGTAACCGACAGAATACTGCCGCTGCGGATGAACGCGGGGGAAACGGTAACAGCCGTTTTGCCGTCGGGGAGGCGCTTTGCGCTGCCTATGAGCTTTATTACTCCGCCGAGCGCTTTAGCAGCTTCCACATCCGCGAGAGTAATGTTTCTTATGCCGCTCGCGACAGCGGAATCGGGCGGAGTGTTTTTGCCGAAGCACAGGTCGGAGAGAATGCAGATTTTTCTCAGGGCGTCAATTCCGTCAACATCGGCGGAGGGGTCTCTTTCGGCATAGCCGAGCTCCTGCGCCTGTGAGAGAGCGGCTTCAAAGGACGCGCCCTGCGTTATCATCTGGGTAAGAATATAGTTTGTGGTGCCGTTGAGTATGCCGGCAACCTCAGAAAGCTCGTTTGCGCACAGGCACTGATAGATGGGCCTGAGCACGGGGATGCCGCCGCCTACGCTTGCCTCAAAGAGGAAATTAACGCCGTTCTTTTTTGCCGCCTCAAGAAGCTCTCTGCCCTTAACGGCAACAAGCTCCTTGTTGGAGGTAACAACGCTTTTGCCGGCATTCAGCAAAGCGAGCACAAAATCATAGGCAGGGTGCAGCCCTCCCATGGTCTCGGCAACGATTTTTATATCGGGGTCATTCAGTATCTCATTGAAATCATCCGTGATAATGTCTTCAAATTCATCGCCGGGGAACTTGCGTATATCGAGGATTTTTTTAAGTTGAATGTTTTCACAGCCGAATTTGCTGCTTATGGCCTCGCCGTTTTGCTTTAATACGGCTGCCACACCCGAGCCAACGGTACCGTAGCCCATAACGGCAACAAACATTCCGGTCATCTCCTTCCAGTCGGCATCTGCCGCAGAATATAAAAATACAGGATACATAATAACACAATTTGTCTGCTAAATAAAGAGTTTTTTTATTATTTATGAAATTTTTCAAAATTTTGGTCAGTTCCGGTTGTAATGCAGAGCTCAAAGGTGTAATATTTTTCACAGGATTCAGAGAAAGAGAGATGGTTTGCTTGGATATTACCGAAAAAAGGAGGAGCACGCTCATTTCGTTTGCGTATTTTGCTCTTTTCGTGCTGATTTACTACTTTTTCATAAAATACGCTTTCTGGATGCTCTTCCCGTTTATAATTGCCTTTGCCGTTGCGATGGCTCTTCAGAGACCCATTAAATTCATAGCCCGCAAGACTCCGCTCAAGATGAAGGCTGTGTCGATTGTGCTTGTGCTGCTGGCGCTTATCCTGGTTGCCGCAATACTCGGAGTTGCGATTTACGCGCTTGTCAACGAGTTCATGAATTTCTTTGATTACCTGAAAGCCAAGCTGTCAAACGGCCCCGAGGTGATTGAAACAATAAAAACATACATTG
The DNA here is from genome assembly GCA_016282855.1 of Clostridiaceae bacterium. GTDB lineage: Bacteria > Bacillota > Clostridia > Oscillospirales > Acutalibacteraceae > CAG-177. Next base: position 26,410 of record JAEELT010000010.1, read on the forward strand.
AAAATCTCCTCGTTCACCTGCCCAGAACGGTCAGCAATTATCTGAGGACTACCATAGACAATATGACCGCGAGCGTGCTTAACCTTGCCGAAAAGACAGAGGAAACGGCGCAGCAGACAAGCTCCTCGGGAGGGCTGAGCCTTTCAATGCTCTCAACCCCTCTCAACGGTATTCTCAGCACGGCGAAACGCCTGCCCGTTATTTTTGCCGCTCTGCTTGTGGGTCTTGTTTCCTGTGTGTTTATGACCTCCGATTATCCCGCCCTCACAGGGCTCGTCAAAAACAGCATATCCGACGAGCACGAGCAGACAATAACAAGAGCCAAACACATTATTACCGGGGTGCTCGGTAAATGGGTAAAATCCTATGCCCTGCTGCTTTTCATCACCTTCTGCGAGGTTTCCTTAGGCCTTGAAATTCTTAAGCTCACGGGGCTTTATACCGGCGGATATATCATAGTGATAGCAATCTGCACGGCGCTTCTTGATATTCTTCCGGTGTTCGGCACCGGTACGGTTATGATACCCTGGGCGGTGATAAGCCTTTTCACACATCATATCGGATTCGGTATCGGGCTTGCGGTGCTTTATGTTATCATCACGGTGCTCAGGCAGGTTCTCGAGCCGAAAATCGTATCGTCAAACGTTGACGTTCACCCCGTGATTACCCTTATGAGCATGTATCTCGGAATTCAGGTTTTCGGAGTGCTCGGAGTGTTTATTCTGCCCATCACCGTGGTTGTTATCAAGACCCTCAATTCGGAGGGCATAATCCATCTCTGGCGCGATAAAAAGAAAGAAAAAGAGCAGGAGCAGGAGCAGGCAGCCCTCGGGGCGGCCGAAGCAGCCGCTGTTGACGACGCCGGAGCGGAAACAGCCGCAAAATAAAGAGCCGACTGTCATTTTTGCCAAACAAGGCAGCTTTCAGTTGTGTAATTTGCCCGTGTCGTCAGGCACGGGCTTTGTTTTTTTCGGCGCAGGCAAAAAAATCGTTGAAATGCTTATTTATTTATGATACAATTCCTAATACTATGCGAATAATTTCGGTTACGAATGTTCATTAAGGAGGAAGTTCTGTGAAAGCTTACAGTGCTAAAGACATCAGAAACATCGCTCTTGCAGGTCACAGCGGCAGGGGCAAGACCACTCTTGCGGAGGCCATGCTTTATCTCGCAAAGGCAACCGACAGGCTCGGCAGAGTTGCCGACGGCAACACCGTGCTTGACTTTGACGCCGAAGAAAAAAGGCGCAAGGCCACCATCGCCACCGCTATGGCGGCTTTTGAGTGGAACAACACCAAAATCAATCTTCTTGACACCCCGGGTCTTTTCGATTTCGCGGGCGGAGTTGCTGAAGGTATCAGAGCCGCCGAGACAGCGATTATCGTTCTGGCTTCAGGGTCGGGCATAGATGTCGGCGCTGAGAAGGCTTACAAGGCTGCCGACAAGAGAGGCATCGCAAAGATATTCGCGGTTACACGCTGCGACGCCGAAAACGCCGATTTCGGCAAAACTCTCGCCGCCCTCAAAGAGGAGTACGGCGCACCCGTATGCCCCGTAGTAGTTCACGTTTCGGGCACTACCTATGTTGACTTCTCAACAGGTAAGGCTTATTCATACAACAACGGCAAGGCTTCCGAGGTTGCCGTTCCCGACGATCCCGCTCTTGAAGAGATGAAAGCGGAGTTCACAGAGGCTGTTGCCTCCGCGGACGAAGAGCTTATGGAGAAGTTCTTTATGGAAGAGCCTCTCACCCCCGATGAGATTGCAAAGGGGCTCAAGGCCGGCATAGTAAACGGTGACATTTACCCCGTATATGCCTGCTCCGGCTACAACACCGACGCCGTTGACCTTCTTCTCAACGGTATTGTTGCTTCCGCTCCCGACGCAACTCACGCCGCAGAGGGTGACTGCAAGGTTGACGAAAGCGCACCCGTTGCCGCCATCTGCTTCAAGACCATAGACGACAGATTCGGCAAGATGTCCTTCTTCAAGGTTGTTTCGGGCAAGATTTCAGGCGCGATTCCCGCCTACAACAGCAGAACCGAAAACCAGGAAAAGATAGGCAAGATGATATTCCTCAAGGGCGAAAAGCAGGAAGACACAAGCGAAATCGTTGCAGGCGATATAGGCGTTGTAACCAAGCTTGACGGCTTCAAGACCGGCGATACCCTCTGCCCGCCCAAGACCGACGTGACGCTTGCGGGCGTCAACTATCCCGCTCCCTGTCTCTCAATGGCAATCAGAGCCAAGAAGAAGGGCGAGGAAGATAAAGTCGCCGCAGGCCTCAACAGAATCATCAGCGAGGATCCCACCGTTTCCTTCGAGAGCAATGTTGAAACTCACGAGCAGATTCTCTCCGGTATCGGCGAGCAGCACATTGACTCCGTTGTAAACAAGCTCAAGAATAAATTCAACGTTGAGGTTGACCTCTCCGTTCCCAGAGTTGCATACAGAGAAACCATCAGCAAGACAGCGTCCGTACAGGGCAGGCACAAGAAGCAGTCCGGCGGCAGCGGTCAGTTCGGTGATGTATGGATCAGATTTGAAAAGCTTGACGGCGAAGACTTTGAGTTTGCAGAGGAAGTTGTCGGCGGCTCCGTTCCCAAGAACTTCTTCCCCGCAGTTGAAAAAGGTCTGCGCGAAGCTATTCTCAAGGGTCCCCTTGCTGGTTATCCCGTTGTCGGCATGAAGGCCGTTCTTTATGACGGTTCGTCACACCCCGTTGACTCCAACGAAATGGCGTTCAAGACCGCGGCCAAGATAGCGTTCAAGAACGGTATGCCTCTTGCAGGCCCCAAACTTCTTGAGCCCTACGGCAGACTTGAAGCGTTCATGCCCGGCGACAACCTCGGCGACATCATGGGCGATGTTACCAAGAGACGCGGCAGAGTGCTCGGCATGGGTCAGAGCGAAGAGGATCCCAAGATGCAGAAGCTTGACGCTGAAGTTCCCATGGCTGAAATGGGCGACTTCGCCACGGTTCTCCGCTCAGTTACCATCGGCAGAGGCTACTTCTCATTTGTATTCGATCACTATGAGACCGCTCCCGAAAACGTTGCTCAGAAAGTAATCGAAGAGGCAAAGGCAAACGCCGAAGAAGAATAATTTCTTAACAGCATAAGATTAAGGACTGCAGGTTCATTAAGAGCCTGCAGTCCTGTATTTTTTGTTATGTTTTTTACATTGTTCAGAGCTTTGCGGGGGCCTGGCGGTTGCTGCGGTCCTTTTCCTTCGGCTTCGCGGTGATATCGCCCGAAGCGATAAGAGCTCTTTTGGTAAGAGCGGGGCCGACAAGCTCGTAAATCAGCACCGAGAAAAGAATAATGTTTCTTACAATTGAGCCTATACCTTCAAGCTCGGTAACGGTTGCCGCCATTCCGAGGGCAACGCCCGCCTGGGGAAGCAGAGTGATGCCGAGGTTTTTCTTGATTTTCGGCTCACATTTTGTAATGGCGGAGCCGGATAGCGCGCCTAAGTATTTGCCTGCCGAACGGGCTATTATGTAGGCGATGCCTATGCCGACAACAGCGGGGCTTTTAAGCACGTCAAGCTCAAGCTCCGCGCCGCTGAGAACGAAGAAAAGCACGAGCAGCGGCTGGGTCCAGCGGTCGGTCTTTTCCATGATTTCGGGGGAGAAATCACAGAGGTTGCAAAACATCGTGCCGAGCATCATAAGAGTGAGAAGGGTGGAAAAGCCGATGGTGAGCGATCCGATATGAAACTCTGCCTTTGAAATGGCGACCGAGAGAAAAACCACCATAACAGAAAGGCTCAGACGCTTTGAGTTTGAGGAGAACATACGCTCCGCGAAGGTAAAGAGCGCGCCCATAAGCGAGCCGAGGACGAGCGAGAGCACAATCTCAAGCAGGGGCTCCGCTACTATGCCGATAATATTGAATTCACCGCTCTCGAGCGCACCTGCCGCGCCGAATGACACTGAGAAAATAATCAGACCCACGGCATCGTCAATGGCGACTATCGGCAGAAGCAGGTCGGTGAGCGCTCCTTTTGCCTTATACTGCCTTACAACCATGAGGGTCGCGGCGGGGGCCGTGGCGGCGGCGATTGCGCCGAGCGTGATTGCCATTGAAATGGGGAGCTTGTCGCCGAGCACAAAGTGAAGGACTACGAGCACGGTGTCAACACAGACGGTTGCGATAACAGCCTGCCATACGCCGATAAAAGCCGCCTTGCCGCCGATTTCCTTGAGCTGTGAAAGGCGGAATTCATTGCCTATCGCAAACGCGATGAAGCCCAGAGCCACATCGCATATGAGTGAATATGATTTTACATCTTCGGTTGAAACAAAGCCCAGGCCGGGTATGCCGAGGCGCCCGAGCAGATAAGGGCCTATCACTATGCCCGCCACGAGATATGCCGTTACCGAGGGCAGGCCGAGCGGCTTTGAAAGACGCGAGGCAAAGAGGCCTGCGGCAAGGGCTATTGATATTGCAAAAAGAGGTACCATTTAATACACCTGCGGTTCGCTTAATATTTTTTGACTCAGCAAACTATACCACAACGGCGAGAAAGTGTCAATCGAAATATAGAGAAAGCCAAAACAACAATATATTGGGGTTTAATTTCAAAAAAACCGAACATTTTGTAATTTTCTGTGTGAAAACTATTTATTTATGTGTAAATATATGTTATAATACATCGATTATAAAATCGGCGCTCTGCAACCCGGAGCGAAATATGGAGGTAAAGCATGGAAAAATATCTCATCAATCCCAACGAAAAGAAATCCGAAATCTGCAAGGACATTTACGGCAACTTTTCCGAGCATCTCGGCAGATGTATTTACGAAGGCCTTTATGTGGGTGAAAATTCCGACATACCCAATGAGAACGGACTGAGAACCGATATGATTGAAGCTCTCAGGGAAATGGGGCTTCCCGTGCTGCGCTGGCCGGGCGGCTGCTTTGCCGACGAATATCACTGGAGAGACGGCATAGGGCCCAAAGAGGGCAGGAAAAAGATGATTAACACGCACTGGGGCGGAGTGGTTGAGGATAACTCCTTCGGCACACACGAGTTTTTTGACCTGTGCGAGCGCATCGGATGTGACGCTTACATCACCGGCAACCTCGGCAGCGGCACGGTGCAGGAAATGAGCGAATGGGTTGAGTATATGACCTTCGGGGGAGACAGCCCGATGAGCAACCTGCGCCGCAAAAACGGCAGACAGGAGCCGTGGAGGCTCAGATATTTTGCCGTAGGCAACGAGAACTGGGGCTGCGGCGGCAATATGGATCCCTACTATTACGCCAACACCTATAAGAAATATGCCACTTATGTGCGTCAGTACGATTCGGATAAGCCGGTTTACAAGGTTGCCTGCGGACCCAACAGCGAGGACTACCACTGGACCGAGGAGCTGATGAAAAACGCCCGCTGGATGATGAACGGCCTTGCTCTCCACTATTACACTGTAACGCACAGCTGGGGGCAGAAGGGCTCCGCAACCGAGTTTGATGAGAATGAATACTATATCTGCCTGCGCAAGGCTTATAAGATTGAAGAAATAATACGCAGGCATCTCGAGATAATGAACAGGTATGACCCCGAAAAGAGAGTTGACCTTATAGTTGACGAATGGGGCACCTGGCACGATGTGGAGCCGGGCACGAATCCGGGCTTCCTTTATCAGCAGAATACAATGAGGGACGCGGTTGTGGCCGCGCTCAGCCTGAATATATTCAACAAGCACAGCGACAGAATAAAAATGTGCAACATAGCGCAGACCGTGAATGTGCTTCAGGCCGTTGCCCTTACGGACGGGGCCGATATGCTCCTCACACCGACCTACCACGTATTCAGAATGTTCAAAGACCATCAGGGCAACACCCTGCTCGGCTCACATATCACCACGGATATGTCGGGCACCGAAAATGACAGCCTGCCCACACTTATCGAGAGCGCGTCCGAGGACGCAGACGGCGTGATTTATTCCACCGTTGTCAACACAAACGCCGAAGAGAGCAGGCAGATAAAATGCCAGATAGCAGACACCGCGGTAAAGAGCGTGAGGGCCGAAATTCTCACCGGCGCCATTGACGACTACAACAGCTTTGACAACAAAGATAAAGTCAGGACCGCCGCTTTCACGGACTTTGAGACAACAGCCGACGGCTTTGTTGCCGAAGTACCCGCCTGCAGCATAGTAAAGTTTGTTATAGAGAAATGAGCGAAAACATCCGCCCGTGCCGCTGCCTTCTGGCGCAGACCGGCAAAGAGGAAACAGCCGCCGACATAAAAGCGCGGATAGAGCGGCTCAGCGAAAAAGAAAGAGCGGACAGCGAGTTATATAAGAAAAGACTTGAGGTGTGCACGGCGTGCGACTTCCTTGCCGACGGCACCTGCCTCAAGTGCGGCTGCTACCCGGAATTCAGGGCGGCCTTCGCCAAAAACAGATGCCCGGCAAAAAAATGGTGACACCCGGGCAATACCGTTGCCGCAAATCAAAGCACAGATTAAAGCGAGGAATACACACAATGATTAAAAAAACACTGATACTCGGAGCGGTTATCGCATTGATTATATCTTTTTCAGCGTGCGCCGTACCTTTCTCAAAGGTTGAGAAGGCGAGCGAAACCGAAACCGGGCAGTCGAATGAAAGCGAAGAGAGCTTAATTACATCCCGGACCGAAACTCAGACGCAGACACAGCCCGGCGAAGAGACCGGCACCGTGCCGGACAGCACCGCAGTGATGCCGGATATGACCTCTGTTACCGAAAAGACAACCTTCGGCGGCTATCCGAGCGGCCTTATTGAGCCTGTCAGCACCGAGGTACAAACAATTGTAATAACAAAACCCGTGAAGAGCACGACAAGGGCTGCCACCAAAGCGCCCACAACCACAAGAAGGCCGACAACCACCGCGAGACCCGCGACCACGGCAAAGTACGAGGGCGAAACGAGAGTACAGAGCGTCAATGTAAATGAAAATCTCAAATACGGCGTCAGGAAAACCGGCACGAGAAATGATATTTACGCCGTGAATGCCGACGGCACCGTCACTAAAATCGCCGTAGGCAGCGAGGATGTCACATACAACAGAGTGGGCTACTCCGCCGGTTACGGCGACCTGCTCCCCGCCGCAAAGGATAACGCGGCGGCTTACGGCGACCTGATTAAAGAGGTGCTTCGCCTTACAAACAAAATGAGAACCGATAAGGGGCTTGCCCCGCTGACCCTCAATGACAGGCTCGTAGAGCAGGCGAGCGTGAGAGCTGAGGAGATTGCCTGGAGCGGTCTGCACAGCCACAGAAGACCGGGCAACAAATACTACACCTCAATATTCAGGGAAAACGGGTTTAACAGCGGCACAGCGGGCGAAAACATCGGCTGGGGCTATGACAAACCCATTGATGTATGCAACGCATGGAGAAACTCCGAAACCCACTATGAGAATATAATCAACGGGGATTTCAAGAGCATAGGCATCGGTATCGCTCCGGACTGCGACCCCGAAAGGAAGCTGTGCTGGGTGCAGCATTTCTACAGCGAATGAGAGGAAAAATATGGATATCCGGATAGGCGACGAGCTTATTATGAAAAAGAAACACCCCTGCGGCTCCAACAGGTTTGAGGTGACGCGTATAGGCGCGGACCTGCGCATAAAATGCCTCGGCTGCGGCAGAGAGATTCTGCAGGAGAGAATAAAGATAGAAAAGAATATCAGGAAAGTAATGCGTGACGGAGATGCTGGATAAACTGAAAGAGGTGGAAAAGAGATTTGAATATCTCAACAGCCGCCTTTGCGAGAGCGATATTTCCTCCGACATAGAGGAATACAAGAGCATAATGAAGGAGATAAAGTCCCTTACGCCCGTCGTGGAAAAATACAGGGAGTATAAGAAGTGCGAGGAAAACCTGACCGAGGCAAAAGAGCTGCTTGACGCCGGAGGTCTCGAGCCCGATTTCAGGGATATGGTCCAGGAAGAGCTTAAGGAAAGCACGGCGGCGGCCGAAGCCCGCCTCGAGGAGCTTAAGGTGCTCCTGCTGCCAAAGGATGAAAATGACGATAAGAACATCATCGTCGAAATCAGGGGCGGCGCAGGCGGGGAGGAGGCGTCTCTCTTTGCCGGAGTGCTTTTCAGGATGTATTCCATGTATGCCGAAACAAAGGGATGGAAAACCGAAATCATTTCATCCAACCCCACGGAGCTCGGCGGATTCAAGGAAATCAGCTTTATGATAGAGGGGGAGGGAGCCTATTCCCGCCTCAAGTTTGAAAGCGGAGTCCACAGGGTGCAGAGAGTGCCCGAAACAGAGAGCCAGGGCAGAATTCAGACCTCAACCGCAACGGTGGCGGTGCTGCCCGAGGCCGAGGACGTGGATATTGACATAAACCCGACCGACCTGCAGATAGACACTTTCCGCTCGAGCGGGGCAGGCGGTCAGCACATAAACAAAACCGAAAGCGCCATCAGAATCACGCACCTGCCGACAGGCACCGTTGTTGAATGTCAGGATGAAAGAAGCCAGTATAAAAACAAGGACAAGGCAATGAAGGTGCTTCGCTCAAAGCTGCTTGAGGCGGAGCGCAGCAGGCAGCAGAGCGAAATAGCGGGCGAGAGAAAAGCGCAGGTCGGCACAGGCGACAGAAGCGAGAGAATACGCACATATAATTTTCCGCAGGGCAGAGTGAGCGACCACCGCATAAACCTCACCCTTTACAAGATAGACTCAATAGTAAACGGAGATCTCGACGAAGTGATAGACGCCCTGATTACCGCGGATACGGCGGAAAAACTGAAGGCGGCGGAGCAGTAAAAATGAACACACTTTATATTGACGCGGGTCAGCCCGGCGCCTGTAAGACGGCGGCGCGCATACTGCGGGAGGGCGGTATAGTCGCAATCCCGACGGAAACGGTTTACGGCCTTGCCGCGAATGCGCTCAATCCGGACGCGGTTGCAAAAATATTCAGGGCAAAAGGAAGGCCTCAGGATAACCCGCTTATAGTCCATGTTTCATCGCTTGATGAAATACCACCCCTCGTGAGCGAGGTAAAGCCGGAGCTTTATGCCCTTGCCGAAAAATTCTGGCCGGGACCGCTCACGGTGATAATGAAAAAATCGGCTCTTGTACCCGACGAGGTCACGGCGGGGCTTGACACGGTAGCAATCCGTATGCCATCCCACCCGGCGGCAAGAGAAATAATAAAGGAAAGCGGGCTTCCTCTCGCGGCGCCGAGCGCCAACGCGTCCGGAAGGCCGAGCCCGACAAAGGCAGAGCATGTCAAAGCCGACCTTGACGGCAGAATAGACGCCGTCATAGACGGGGGCGACTGCTCGGTGGGCGTGGAGTCAACGGTTATTTCGCTCGTGAGCGACCCGCCCGTGCTGCTCAGACCCGGAGGAATTTCCCCGGCTCAGCTTGAGCAGGTTCTCGGCAGGGTTGAAATATCGCACGCCGTGTTTGAAAAGCTTGAAAAAGGCGAAAAAGCACAGTCCCCGGGCATGAAATACAAGCATTACGCCCCAAAGGCAAAGGTCACTGTAATCAAAGGGAGTTTTGAAAGCTACAGCAGATTCCTGCTGGCTCAGAAATACAGGACCTGCGCGGTATGTTTTGACGGGGAGGGCAGCGCGTTTGAATGCGCCGTGGAGTACGGAGCGAAGGACGACGCGGCATCGCAGGCAGAGCATATCTTTGACGCGCTTCGCAGGGTTGACGGAACCGGCTGCGA
>JAEELT010000077.1 GCA_016282855.1 Clostridiaceae bacterium
CTCTGTATTTGTTTCCGTTATAGGTAACATCCTTATATCGCATATAATTTGAAGCGGTCATCTGACCATCTGTCCATGAACCCGAGCCGCTGTAATAATTATACGACTGCCAAGTTCCGCTCTGAGAATTAAGCGCAGAGATAAGGCTGCTGTCGGTTATTTTCGACTGCGGATATGAGCCGAATTCAATAATATCACCAACAGAATAGTTTGAATTATTCTCTGATGAGGTGTAAAGTTGTAAAGCCGGAACCACACCATAGTTAGTGTCAGCAACAGAGCCGCTACCGACGTCGCCATAGTAACGGACAGTGTTTGCCCCATCGGAATATATATCGGGCGAGCGCAGCCACCACGAGGAATTGCCGTTATATTCACTGCTGCTATCATCAACCCATAATCCCTGACACTTTGCGTAGTCGCTTCCCTGAAGCCTTCTGGCGGGATCGTGGTTTAAGTCATGGTTTAAGTCATCAAATCCGTAGCCGATGTTGATTACCTGATCATAAGAGAGCAGGAATACCTTGTCACTTGTTGACGGCGCATCATATTCCTCGTATCCGCTGTTGCCGTAAAGTGTAAAACGACAATCGTTATTAAGCGTTTTTGTCATTATGTTGGTTTTCTGCTCATCGGAAAACGCAGTATTATAGAAATCATTATTGAGCCACTGCCTGATACTGCTCTTTGCATAGTTGCTGGCATAATAGGTCTGCGCACTGTCGCCCCAACAAGCGTCATAACCGTAACCGTCTGTTCCGTTTTTAATGATATAGTTATTGTACGGCTGGCTGTCAATGATTGTTGCACACATTACAAGACCGGCGTTTTTATCAAGCACTCTCCATTTGAGCGGTTCATATTTGAACCAGTAAATTGTTCCGGCTGTGTAACCGTTATCATCCTGATAAGCAGTACTGATGTCTGATATATTTCCTGTCCAGTAAGGTCTGTAACTGTCAAATATAACTGCTCTGTATTTGTTTCCGTTATAGGTAACATCCTTATATCGCATATAATTTGAAGCGGTCATCTGACCATCTACCCTTGAACCCGAGCCGCTGTAATAATTATACGACTGCCAAATTCCGCTCTGAGAATTAAGCGCAGAGATAAGGCTGCTGTCGGTTATTTTCGACTGCGGATATGAGCCGAATTCAATAATATCACCGGCTTCATAGTTTTCCGCACTCGCTTTAACTGTCAGCGCATCAAGTAAGTCCGCAAAGCCCTCTCCGCCTATGGCGACGGTTCCGAACAGCATAATAAGGCAGAGAGCAACCGATAACGCCTTCTTTAATCCTTTTGACATTTTGATAACCTCCTGCAATGGTATAAAAAAATTATAACATATATTATTTTTATTTCAACAGATTTATGTTTTTGAGTATAAAGTTGTTTGTAAACGGTTATTTGTTATGTCATCCTGAGCGAGTGAAACGAGCCGAAGGATCCAATTACCAGGATTCCCCGGCTTTGCTCGGAATGACAAAGAATGTGAATTACACCTTCGGTGCATGAATTGGCTTCGCCGTGAATTGCCTTCGGCATGAATTGAATTGCGTTGCAATTCATTGAGGATTGCTATCGCAGAAATTGTATCGTCCACACCCGTCTTGTTCGCGTTGCTCACAATCCACCCTCTCCGATCGTGGAGAGGGCCAAAGCGGGATGCTCACGCATATCCTATTTGCGGCGGGATGCGGTCATCCCACCCTACCGCATATCCTTGCGGCGGGCGACGGATTTTACGCCGGCGCGCAGGTTTTTCCCTTATTTTCCCTTTTTCGGTTGACAAACGGCTCCGCGGCATATATAATGTATGAAGCTGAAAGAAAACCTAATATATATCCTTATTGAGAGTGGCTGAGGGACAGGCCCTGTGAAGCCCGGCAACCTGAATTGTCAAGGTGCCAAATCCTGCGGCATATTGCCGAGAAATAAGGCTTTTTCGCTCGCCGGGGAAGCCTTGGCGGGTTTTTTTAATGCTGAACTTATCATTACTTTTATACTTTCAGAAAGGTGAAGACAATGGCACATCATTTTTTTACATCCGAATCCGTAACCGAAGGGCATCCCGATAAAATCTGCGACGCCGTTTCCGATGCGGTGCTTGACGCCGTTATGGCTCAGGACCCCGAAGGCAGAGTTGCCTGCGAGTGCGCAATCACCACGGGTATGATACTTATTATGGGCGAAATCACAACAAAGGCAAATCTCGATATAGCGTCCATAGCAAGAAAGGTTATCTGCGACATAGGCTATGACAGCTCAGAAAAAGGCTTTGACGGCAACACCTGCGGAGTGCTTGTGGCTCTTGACAAGCAGAGCCCCGATATAGCAATGGGCGTTGACAGAGCCGGCGCGGGCGACCAGGGCATTATGTTCGGCTATGCCTGCAACGAAACACCGGAGTATATGCCCCTGCCTATCTCTCTTGCTCATAAGCTTGCCGCAAGGCTCACGGCCGTAAGAAAGAACGGCACCCTCCCCTATCTGCGCGCCGACGGCAAAACCCAGGTTACCGTGGAGTATGACGAAAACGGCAAAGCGGTGCGCATTGATACGATAGTTGTTTCATCTCAGCACAGCGACTGTGTTTCGAGCGAGCAGATCAAAAAAGATATAACCGAATATGTCATTGAGCCCACAATCGCCCCCGAAATGCTCGACAGCAACACAAAGATTTATGTGAACCCCACCGGCAGATTCGTTATCGGCGGTCCGAACGGCGACAGCGGCGTTACCGGCAGAAAGATAATTGTTGACACTTACGGCGGCTACGCCCGCCACGGCGGAGGCGCCTTCAGCGGCAAGGACCCCACTAAGGTTGACAGGTCCGCGGCTTACGCGGCAAGATATGTCGCGAAAAACGTGGTAGCGGCCGGCCTTGCACAAAAATGCGAAATACAGCTCGGCTACGCCATAGGTATCGAAGAGCCCGTTTCCGTGTTTGCGGACACCTTCGGCACAGGCGTTATGCCCGACACCGATCTCGCCGACCTCATAAAAGAAAAATTCAATCTCACACCAAAGGGCATCATCGAAACACTCGGCCTGAGAAGACCGATTTACCGTCAGCTCGCCGCTCTCGGCCATGTCGGAAGAACAGATATAGACCTGCCCTGGGAAAAGCTTGACAAAGCTGATGATTTGAAGGTGAAATAATGAAACTTAGTCTGGTCGTGCCCTGCTATAACGAGCAGGACAATGTGCCGCTGTTTTACGAAGCGGTAAAAAAAGACTTCGCCGGCGCCGGATTTGACTATGAGATAGTCTTTGTGAATGACGGCAGCAGAGACGGCACTCTTGAAAGCCTCAAAGCCCTGCTTGCCGGAGACATCCCGGTAAAAATTGTCAATTTCTCCAGGAATTTCGGCAAGGAGAGCGCTATGTACGCGGGGCTTAAAGAGAGCACGGGCGATTATGTCACCGTGATTGACGCTGATTTGCAGCAGCTCCCGTCAATCGCGCTCGAAATGGTGAAAATGCTTGATGACGAGCCGGAGTATGACTGCGTGGCGGCATATCAGGAATCACGCAGAGAAAAAAGCTCAATGGTATTTTTCAAAAACGCGTTTTACAAAATCGTGAATAAATTCACCGATGTTGAATTTGTTCCCGGCGCAAGTGATTTCAGAACCTTCCGCCGCAATATGGTTGACGCCGTGCTCGAAATGAAGGAATACTCAAGATTCAGCAAGGGTATATTCTCCTGGGTCGGCTTCAACACAAAGTATGTGCCCTATGTGGTGCAGGAAAGAGCGTCCGGCTCCTCAAAATGGACCTTCGGCAAGCTCTTTTCCTACGCGTTTGACGGCATAATATCATTCACTACATCACCCCTGAGGATTCCTGCATACGCGGGCACAGTCACCACGCTCGTTTCGCTTGTATATCTGCTTGTCAGCGCGGTGCTGCGCCTGGGCTTCCATCATCCGTTTACTCTGCAGAATGTGACGGTGTTTCTACTGCTTCTGCTCGGCGGCTTAATTATGATGAGCATAGGCATAACAGGCGAATATCTCTCCAAGATTTATATGCAGACAAAGGAGAGGCCGATTTATATCGTAAAAGAAATTTTTACTAATAAAAAAGAGGGATGAAATGGACAACATAACCGTAAATGAAAAAAAGGTAAAAGATATAGAGGTTGACGGCAAAACCTATGAGAGGTATGCCATAAAAACTCACGTTATCACCGAGAAGGATGATATCACTGAGGTTTCAAAGCAGTATGCCGCAGAGCATATTCGGCCGGGTGACGTTTTCTTCATCACCGAAAAAGCTGTCGGCTGCACTCAGGGCAGGGCCATACCCATGAAGGATATTCATCCCCGCCCGCTCGCAAAGATTCTGTGCAAATTCGTGCTGAAAACTCCTTACGGCATAGGCCTCGGCATACCCGAAACAATGGAGATGGCCCTCAGGGAATGCGGCACGCTGAGAATTCTCTTTGCCGCAGTTGTTTCCGCCTTCGGCAAGCTCATAGGCAAGAGAGGCTGGTTCTATAAAATCGCCGGCGAAAAGGCGCGCTCCATAGACGGCCCCTGCGACTGCACCCTGCCCCCTTATAACGAGTGTGTTTCCCTCTCCCCTCTTAATCCCGATGATGTGTGCAGGGATGTTTCAAAAGCGCTCGGTTGCCCCGTGCTCGTAACGGATATAAACGACCTGGGCGGAGTCATTATGGGCGCTTATCCCGAAAGCGTTGACAGAGACCTTATGGCAAGAGTGCTCAAAGACAATCCCCTCGGTCAGTCACACGAGCAGACGCCTATGGGTATTATAAGAGAAATTAAATAAAAACACAGTAAAAGCATAATGACCGCCACGGCTCAGGCAGAACCGCGGCGGTCTGTTTATATGCAGTATATTTATAAACCGGCCGTGCGGCAGGAAACACTGTAATATCAACAAACTTTAACACCTCCGAATGTGAACAACCGCAAAATATAGTATGTGTGTACATAATTCGGTAACATTCTGTAGCTTTTTTAACAAAAGTTTTTCCCCTTTGCTGAAAATTAGGTTAATTTTCACAACAGGTTTTTGACATTGTTTGTTGTGAATATTGCACAAATGAGCAAACGAACACTTGTGCAAATTGTCTTGACATTTCCGGAAAGAGTGCTATAATGAGGTCAACAAATCAAGAAAGGATGGCATAAAGATATGATGTCAGATTTCAGAGAAATTCAGAAACTTGAAGACAAACTTATGGAAGAAATCAAGCACGAAAAATTTTTCTCATTCAAGAGATTTGTTAAGCTTCTGGAGCTCCAGAGCCTCTACAGAATGTCCTGAGCTCAGGGCTTCGCAAATCCCGAACCAAACACCGGTCTTACGTTTAAAGCTTCGCAAGGCCGGTTTCACATACCGAAGCCTACGGCTTCGTACCATAAGTACAATACCGCCCGATGAGGGCGGTTTTCTGTTTTTTCAGGACACAACGTCTGTTTGTAAATATATGTGTTATAAAACAGCAAACCGGAAAAACATCGCAGTTATATAAATCTTTTATCTGGCAAACAAACGCAAAGAATTATTTGCAGCGGCTCAGCCGCTCGCGGTCAGTTTTCTGTTGACCTTGAGCAGCGGCGCGCGTTATAATAATACCGGCAAAGCAAATATGTCGGAGGGTATGATATGGCAAAGAAGTTTATATCTTTTTTACTGACATTTATTATAATTTTCGGGGCGGTTTTTATGGGTGAGTCGGTTTACGCTGAAGATACAAACGCGATTTATGTGAGCCCGCAGGGCAACGACGGGGCAAACGGAAGCTTTGAAAATCCGCTCGCTACAATAGCCGCGGCAAAGGAGCTCGCCAAAGAGAAAAGCGGCGAGGTCACCGTTTATTTCAGGCAGGGAACCTACACGGTTTATGACACGGTGAATTTCACACGCGATGACAAAGACTGCGTAACATATAAAGCGTACGGCGGCGAAAAGGTCATTTTCACCGCGGGCGTGCCGTATTCGGGCTTTGAGAGCTGCACTGTAAACGGAGTAACCGCTTTTAAAAAAGATGTCGGCAAAAATGCCTGCTTCAACATTCTTTTCAGCGACACCACCACGCTCAGGCGCACCAGATACCCGGAGAGCGGATATCTTTATATAAAAGATGTGGATGAAAAATACTGCATCAATCCCGACCTTGAGGTTGACGCGGACTTTCACAAGGGATATACCGCCCTGATTGCGGATAAAAATGATATTCCGCCCATTAAAAACGTAAACGACGCGGTTGTGCGTGTGCTGCATTTCTGGAAGGATGAAATGCTGAGCATAAAGAGCTATGACCCGTCAACGGGGCTTTTGCAGTTTACAAAGCCGTCATCAATGACCTTCCATAAAAATGAAAGATATTTTCTTGAAAATGTGTTTGAAACGCTCAACGAGCCGGGCGAATGGTACCTTGACAAGGCGCAGGGCATTCTTTACTGCATACCGTATGAAGGCGAGTCCGCCGCTGACTTCACAGTGTGGGGCGGTGAAACAGAGTCTCTGATAAGCATTGACGGCGTGAGCGGCATCCGTTTTGAAAACATCATTTTCAGGGGCAACGGCTTCAATGTTTCCGAAAAACGGGATTTTTCTCAGGCGGCTTATGACGCTCCGACCTGCGTGTCGTGCAGAAACTCATCGGGCTTCGGAATCCGCAACTGCGAGTTCAGGGACATAGCCGCGTGCGCGGTCTTTATGGGCGAAAATGTGCGGGACAGCGCTGTTGACAGCTGTATCTTTGACAATATAGGAGCGCAGGCGGTTTATATCAGAGGCGAAAATCTCGAAGAAACCGACCCGCGCGTAACAAAAAACATTGATGTCACAAATAACCTGATTTCCGGCTTCGGCAGAGTCTTCTACAACGCGGTAGGCATCCTCATTATACACGCAAACTCCGTAAATGCCTGCTTCAACGAAATTCACGACGGCTATTACACCGCGATTTCGGTCGGCTGGGTCTGGGGATACTCCCACAGCATTACATACGGCAATAAAATCTGCAATAACCTTATTTACAATATAGGGCAGGGCTGGCTGTCGGATATGGGCGGAATTTACACCCTGGGCAACCAGAAGGGCACGGTCCTGTCGGGCAATGTGATTCACAATGTGGCGGCCGACCCGGGCGAGGGCGGCTACGGCGGCTGGGGAATATATCTTGACGAGGGCTCTTCATATATTCTTGTTGAAAATAATCTCACCTATGCCTGCGGAAGCGACGGCTATCACCTGCATTACGGCAGCGACAATACAGTGCGAAACAACATTTTCGCCCTGAACGGCGAATCGCAGATAAGGGTTGTTTCAAACCTCGGGCGTGTGGAGGGAAGCAAAAACACCGCCGCGTTTGAAAACAACATTCTGCTCTCAGACGGCAAAGCGCTTGCCTTCTCGCGCCTTGACGACAAAGACGCCTACAGCGAAAAAGGCAATATTATGTGGGACCTGACCGGCGGTGAAGATGTTTATTCTAGCAGGAACAGCTCAAACAAAGCCATGTGCTTCGAAACGGCAAAACGCAGGGGCTGGCTCGCGGATTCCTCCGCCGCCGACCCGATGTTCAGAGACGCGGCAGGCTTCGACTTTGAAATTGAGGACGGCTCCCCCGCTTTTGAAAACGGATTTAAAAAATTCGATTATTCTCAGGCGGGTACCAAAGCCGGCACGGTAATAGGCATTTCCGCTCAGGGAGGAATGACACCCTATAATGCGCAGTCATCCGCCGTGGAATATACCGCTGCAAAAGAGCCGTTTCACTTTTTACTCGTTTTGTTTTACAGGATAGCGGATTTCTTCACCGGACTTTTCAAAAAATAAAAAAACGGGGCTTAAATGCTCCGTCAAAAAATATATTCCGATAAATTTAAAGCGGCATAAACTGCATTATGACAGTTTATGCCGCCTTTTGCCGTATTATCCGCCCGGCTCCTCCTGCTCAAACACAGCGGAAATATCTTTGATTACCACCTGATCACCTGTCAGGAGGTATGTTTCCGCGCTGCCGCAGTGCGGGCATTTTTTGCCGTATTCGGTTGTGCGGTAGGTTTCGCCGCAGGAGCGGCAGTAGGTCCTGCCCTCGATTATAATCATTTCAAGCTCGGCTTCTTTAAGGTATTCAGTCCTCTTTTTTGCCCAGTTGAAAGCGTCGAGAAACAGCTCCGGCACAATGGTGCTCACTTCGCCTATTTCCATTGTAATTCCGGCAACCTTCTGCGCGCCGTTGTCGGCGGCGATTCTGTCCACCTGCTCAATGACGTTCATTACAATACCGAGTTCGTGCATATTATCAGCCTTTTTGAGCCTTTTTCCACTCTTTGCGCTTCTCACGCATGATTTTTGCGTCTTCGGAGCCGGCGTTGGCAACTATCTTACCCAGACGGGAAAGCTCATATTTGAGCAGGCCGGTCACCTTATCCTCGGCTACGCGCATATCGGAGCACTTCGGATTATCCCTGACAAGGTGTATGGCGTCAAACCGGCACTTTGTGGTGCAAAGGCCGCAGCCGATACACAGATTCGGGTCCACATACGACGCGCCGCACGAGAGGCATCTTGCGGTTTCGGTCTTTACCTGCTCCTCGGTGAGGGTGAGGTGAAGATCCCTGTAGGACATTCTGTGGTCTTCGGAGTTGTCCATGCCCGCTTCCTGCCTGCCGGCCTTGTCGTAATCGGGGAAGGTTATATCGTCTTTGTCAAGCGGAGTATAAGCGCGCCTGTTTCTGCCTATGGTCATATCGGCCTTGGGCCTTACAAAGCGGTGAAGGCTCTCGGCGGCTTCGTGACCCGCAGCGATGGCGTCAATAACAAATTTGGGTCCGGTGTAAACATCGCCGCCCACAAATATATCATCCTCGGCTGTCTGGTAGGTGAATTTATCGGCTACGGGATAGTTGCCGTGCCAGAATTCAACCTTGGTGCCCTCGAGCAGTTTGCCCCACTCTATAGTCTGACCGATTGCAAACACAATCTTGTCGGCCTTTACTTCGATGGTTTCGTTTTCATCATACGCGGGGGCAAATTTGCCCTGCGCATCAAAGACGGAAACGCACTTCTTGAAGATGATTCCGGTTACCTTGCCGGATTCATCGGTGAGCACCTCTTTGGGACCCCAGCTGTTGCAGATTTCTATATCCTCTTCGAGAGTTTCCTCAATCTCCTGCTTTGTCGCGGGCATTATATCGCGCGACTCAAGTGAGAACATCTTAACGCTTGATGCGCCGAGACGGTGAGCGTTTCTCGCGCAGTCAACCGCCACATTGCCGCCGCCGACAACCACAACATCGCCGGTGAAGGACTCTCTGTTTTCATAACTCTTGCGAAGGTAAGACACGGCTATATCGGTGCCCTCGGCTGTGTCGTTTGCCACTCCGGGGCGTCTGCCGCCCTGGCAGCCGATTGCTATATAAAACGCCTTGTAACCCTGCCTGCGAAGCTCGTCAATCGTGACATCCTCGCCTACATTTACGCCGCATTTTATTTCAACGCCGAGCTTGCGCAGCACATCTATCTCGGCCTCTATGACATCCTTTTCAAGCTTATAGCTCGGGATGCCGTAGGTGAGCATTCCACCGGGAGTGGGATTCTTTTCAAACACGGTGGGGGTGTAGCCCATCTCGGCAAGGTAATACGCCGCGGAAAGGCCGGCGGGGCCGCCGCCGATAATGGCAATCTTATCATCCCATTTGCCGTAAACTGACTGAACCGTCTTTTCGGGCACATAGCGATCCTCGCTTCTGAGCTCAAGATCCGCCACAAACTTCTTGACGGCGTCAATTGATACGGGAGCATCCGCAAGACCTCTTGTGCAGGCGTCCTCACAGCGCTTGTTGCATACGCGGCCGCATACCGAGGGGAAGGGGTTCTCAGTCTTTATCATGGCGAGAGCCTCGCGGTACTTGCCGTCGCGGGCGAGCTTGAGATAAGCCTGAATGGGCACGTGTGCGGGGCAGGCCGCTTTGCAGGGCGCGCTGCCCTTGTCATAAGTGTTGGACATCACCTTGGTGTCGCGGTAGTTTTCATCCCACGCGTACTCGCCCCAGCGGACTTTGTCGGGGAGAACGGCGTGTCTGTATTTAACCTGTGTGCCGTCTTTTTTGCACAGCTTCTGGCCGAGTTTGACGGCGCCTGCCGGGCAGATTTCAACACACTTGCCGCAGGCCACGCACTTTTCGCGGTCAACCTCGGAGGTGTAGGCGCTCCTTGAAAGATACGGGGTGTTGAAAAGCATCGATGTTCTCAGCGCGTTGCAGATGCGTACATTGCAGTTGCAGATGTCGAAAATCTTGTTTTCGCCGTCTATATTGGTTATCTGATGAACATATCCGTTCTTTTCGGCAAGCTCAAATATTTCGAGCGCGCGCTCTTTGGTGATGTAATGGGCGCGGTGGGTTTCAACGGCGTAATCTGCCATGTCGCCCAGCTGCACGCACCAGTCGTTGACGTCGTCTGTGCAACCCTCGTCAAGCACTGCTCTTGACGCTCTGCAGGAGCAGATGCCGGCGGCTATGTGGCCGTCATATTTTTCGAGCCAGTATGAAATCTTTTCAAGGCTTATTGCCTCCTGCTGGGCGTTTATCGCCTGCTCAACGGGGATAACGTGCATGCCTATGCCCATACCGCCCGGGGCAACCATGTGGGTAATGCCCGCGAGGGGTATGAAAGTCATCCTCTCAAAAAAGCTTGTTACAGCGGGATTCTTTTCAATACGGTCAAGCGAGGAGTTGAAAAGCTCCGCTGAACCGGGCACGAAAAACGGGAGCCTGTAGCGCTTGATTTTGGGGGCATCCTTTATGGGATGGTCGTCTTTGAGATTATGAGTGTAGTTGTCGCCGTAATCATATTCGATTATGCCGATAACGGACATCTGCTCATAAATCTCTTCAAGGTGCTTGGGGTCAACGCCCTTATGAAGCTTGATAAGGTCGTCAAGCGTGTAGTGCTTGCGCAGCTTCATCTTGAGGCACAGGTCAACCATTTCGGGGGTAAGCACCTCGCGAAGGCCCCAGTATTCGGGGTCATCGGCGGTAACTCCGCCTATTTTATGCACTACCACATCGGTAATTTTTTTACCGAGCTTTGCGTAGTTCTTCTGAACGTCTTTTTCGTTCTGGTATTTGCTTTTTACTGCTTTGCTCTGCTGAAGCATAAATTCACCTCTCGGATATTTTCCGGATAAACCAGCTTACCAGCTCATCCATATTGTCGCCTGTTTTTGCCGAAACGGCAATCACCGAAGCGCCGGCGTTCCTCGCCTTGATATAATCCCTGCACTCATCCATATCAAAGCTGAAATAAGGCAGAGTGTCTGTTTTGCTTATTACCGCAAGCTCGCTGTTTTCAAAAACCAGCGGGTATTTCAGCGGCTTGTCATTGCCCTCCGGCACGGAGAGAATAACCATATTCACGGTTGCTCCCGTGTCATATTCCGCCGGGCAGACAAGGTTGCCCACATTCTCAAGGAATATCAGGTCAAGCCCGTCGCCGAGCTCCTTAAGCCCCTGCCGCGTCATTCCGGCGTCAAGGTGGCACATGCCGCCCGTGTGGAGCTGAATTGAGCGCACTCCTGTTTTTTCGGCAACGGTAACCGCATCCTTGTCAGAGTCAATGTCGGCTTCCATCACGCCTATGCTGTAATCGCGCTTGAGGGCGTTGATAAGCGCCACAAGGAGCGTCGTTTTTCCGCTTCCGGGTGACGACATCACATTAACAAGGCAGGTTCCTTTTTTACGCAGGTCGCAGCGGAGCTGCTCCGCCTGCGCGTCATTGTCTTCAAATACACTTTTCGATAAAAGTATTGTTTTTACCTGCTGCATACCAGATTAAAAGAACCTTCCGATTATATCCTTGCTCGCGGCGCAGGTGTCTTCCATATCGCCGAACGAAATAATTTCGCCCGCGTAGTAAGTGTTGAGAGTGCCCTGTATAGCTTCAAGCTTGTCATACCAGCCGTCGGCGTAATCCTTGGCGGAAACGTGCGGGCAGTAGTAAACTTCCTGGGCAAAGAGCTTTTCCTTGATGGGGAATCCGACTTTCTTCATATCCTCATCCATTGTTTTCATAACCGTGTCATAATCAACATCGGGTGTGCCGGTATGGTTTGCGAGCGCGTAAACGGTCGCGGGGCAGTCTCTGTCAAGATGCTGCCATCTGTTATAGTAAACCATGGCGTGACCGAGCCTTTCGGGCACCATATTGTCAACCATATAGCCGGAGATGTTGGGGCTCTTGCCGGGCTCGAAAGTGGCAATGTAATCGCAGTATCTTTCGTGAACGATTTTGCCGAAAAGGGTCTTCTCTTCTTGCGTAGCGTCGGCATAATCCTTGAAATAATCGAGAGGAGTGGTGACGATGAGCTTGTCGAAGGTCTCGGTGCTCTCTTCGCCGTTCTTTCTGACTGTAACATTGACTTTTCCGTCGGGGCGCTCCACCCTGACCACCTCAGTTTCGAGCACGGCGGGGTGCATAAGCTTTCTGTTGACGCACTCATAGATTTCCTGGGTGCCGTCCTGCCAGGTCCACAGTTTCATATTGACAAATTCAAGAGCGGTGGTCACATCGAGGTATTTCATAACGAGAGCCGCGGGTATCTCATCAAAGAAGCCGTAGCCGAACGAGGTGAAAGGAGCAATCCATATTCTCTGAACCTCTTCAACGCCGTTGAGTTTGCAAAACTCCGAGAAGGGCAGCGCAAGATCCTTGAGGTTCGGGTTTGTGCCCTTGATATAGTTGGGGAAGGAATTCTCTTTGGTGGCTCCGCAGTAGCCGTCCACGCCCTTTGAAATGCCGTAGTATTCGCCCTTCGCCACGCCCAGATGGCCGTAGCAGTCATAGCCGACATACTTGGTCTGCATAAGCTCGTTGAGCTTCTTCATCTGCTTTTTGAGCTTGAGCAGCTTGAGCATTTTGCCGATTGAGAAATTCACTTTGGGCTCAAACGGATGGTCAACGGTTCCGTCGAGGTTGCGGAATTCTCTTCTCATATTGGGCTCGCCGCGCTTGAAATCGGGGCCTTTATGGTAATAACCGCCGAACTCTTCCATTTCGCTCACGGCGTGGTAAGTGATAGCGCCCATGATAGCGCCGGTCTCAAAGCTTCTTTCTTCCTCAACACCGTTGTGCTTCACCTTGAGCTTGGGTGACCAGCATTTGCCGCCGACTTTATTAAGCTTTTCATAGATTACATAATCTGTGTATCCCTTTTTTTCAAGATACATCGCGCAGGAAAGCCCGGCAGGGCCGCCGCCGATGATACAGATTCTTTCGTTTTTGTCAGCCATGGAATAATCTCCTCTCTGTTTAATCCTTGCGGATTTTTTTGAATGCTTTGTTTTTTATGTACTGTGCGAGAGCGTCAATGCCGTCGCCTTTTACCGAAGATGTAAAAAAGATTTCCGCGCCGCTGTTACGCTTTCTGATATTTTCAACGGCTCTCTCTGTGCTGAAATCAAATATTTCCGTCACGTCAAGTTTCGTAACGGCAACCGCATGTGCAACCTCAAACATAAGCGGATATTTAAGAGGCTTGTCATCCCCTTCCGGCACGCTTAAAAGCACGAGGTTCATATCTGCGCCCGTGTCAAACTCGGCAGGGCAGACAAGGTTGCCTACATTTTCGAGAAATATCAGGTCAAGCCCGTCTGTGCCGAGCGCCTCAAGCGCTTCAAGAGACATCTGGCAGGTTATGTGGCAGGCTCCGGCGGTGTGCATCTGAATCACTTTTGCCCCGGTTTCGCGCTCGACTGTCAGGGCGTCCTTATCGGAATCTATATCGGCCTCTATAACGCCGATTCTGAAATTCTCCGAGAGAAGCGGAATAAGCTTTGTGAGCGCAGTGGTCTTACCCGCACCCGGCGATGACATCAGATTGACATAGAATATGCCTTTGGAGTCAAGCAGAGCGCGGACCTCTTTTGCCCTTTCATTGTTGCGGGACAGAATATCCTCTTTTATAGTATATATTTTCATAGATTTTATTATATCTTGTTAAATAAAAAAAGTCAACAATCATCCTGAAATGTTACAATACGCGTTCTTCCGCCCGGTTTTTCCGGCTTCGGCACGCGTTGAAAGCAGACCGAACCCGGATCTGAGCGTAGCCCGGTTATGCGCGCACTTCCTGAGCAGGTTTATTTATTAAAAAGCAGCGGGAATATACTCTCAAACTCTTGAAATCACTATATATTGTATGTTATAATAAAATGAATTAGTGTATATTGATTTATATTTGTTTTTTAGAAAATTAGAAAGCTCACGAAATGACCGTCCTGTCACCCCGAACGGGCAAAGAAAGCCGAAGAATCTCACAAAGCGTTTTTCAGCATATTAACCGCAGGGGCGTAATATCATCCGTCCGCTTATGCGGAGCACAGAAACATTATCATTGCATTACGCGCATAAAAAGCAGGGCGCGGATACATACGCTCTGCAATCAGGCATATATAACAATCATTCAAACTGCAAATTGTTTACCCGGGAGGTAGCTTATGAACAACACAAAAAAGGCTCTGTCTGTTTTACTCTCGCTTCTTCTTGTGCTCGGAGTATTAAGTGTCGGCTTTATGCCGGGCGCTGCATTTACAGATTCAGATAATATAATACTGAATCTTACCAATCTTCCGGCGGAGCTGCCGAGTGGAACAACAAATTATTATAAAGCAGCCGCAGTACGCAGCGGCGACAACTCGGTTGAAACCGTTTTCCTTAAAGTAGAGAAAGATTATGAAGGGTTAATTGTTTTTGAGTCACCCACATCGAATCTTTCAGAACTTATAACCAATCCGGTAATTTCTGAATTTTTTACAGCATCAAGCACTTTTGATTATGCTTCTCACAGCGAAACGTGGTCAATAGGATTAATTCCGGATAACGACATACATTCCAATACTTACAGCCGTATTCTGTTTGTATCTCCGCTTTGCACTCCCGTTACCGCAACGCATATCTGGAATGCCAAAGAATACGGCTCCGGATACATTGATGTTGAGCCCGGCACTGCCGCCCGGTATTCAATAACCGACGGCTCAACCTCCCGGTTTTTCTGGGTGAAAAAGGTTATGGACTCCGGCAGCCCTTGTCTGAAGCTTTCTTTGAATTCCGCCGATCAGGGTTTTTTTGACGACAATGCAGTTAAAGACGGTAAAAGCATAAACGCCTTGCTTGTGCCCGCGGATTCTTCCGTATCACCTGAAAAGTGGCTTATCACCGTCACGGGTTTTAATCAAACAGACAGCAACGGTGCGCCTGTGGAATATAAGATAGCAGCAGAAGATATTATCAGCTCGCAGAACTGGACTGCAAGCGAGGCTTCATCTGCTCCGGCTTATAATCCCGACCCGGTAACAGATACTTATTCACTTATGCTCAGCGGATCGAGTCCGGGTTCAGATACAAAAGAGCAATACTGTATCCTGAGCATTGAAAAGACTATAAAAGACGGCACTGTGAAAGCACTGACTGTAAAGGGGAAACAGGTCGAGATTGATAATACAATTTATACTTTCACAACGGTAAAAGGTGCTGTCTGCGCAGGCCAAACCCAAGAGCCAGACAGCGAAACAGACGGAAATTGTATTACATTCAATTCATACTCCGCAATATCAATCAATGGTATATTAAACTCTGCCGAAGGCGTTACAGTCAATTTCAATACAGGCGTCAATAACGGCACCGCTTCTGTTGTGATTAATCTTACACCTTCCGGCAGGCTGTCTTATAAGTTTTCCGGTCTGCCCGTTGAATCTTTTGTTCCTGATCCGGAGAATGAGTCAACACCGATAATAACAGTGGACAGGTATTATGTTTCCGATACCGGGGAGACCGGCACAGACTCCGTTATTGTCAACGATATTTTATATTATCCGATTACCGACTATACTTCGCTTAAGGAGTTTGCCTCCCGCGTAAACAACGGCGCTACGGGCCTTTGTGCGAAACTGATGAATGATATAGTCTGTAAAAACGATCCGTCTGACATACATTACGCAGACGACTGGACTCCCATCGGCATGGATAATAACCATATCTACACCGGCACATTTGACGGTAACGGGCGCGTTATTATCGGGCTTTCCAACTCGGGAGTGCCAGACGCACCGAATTATGCCGGTCTTTTCGGCTATGTCGGGAGCAAAACAGAAGGCGGCGTAACTACCAAAGGCACTGTAAAAAATGTCGGCCTTGAAGGCGGCAGTATAACAGGAAAAAATTATGTCGGCGGCGTGGTTGGATATAATAATGGAGGTTCTGTCACAAACTGTTACAACACGGGCGATGTTTCCGGCAATGCTTATGTCGGCGGCGTAGTCGGAGAGAATTATAATAACAGTTCGGTTTCAAACTGCTATAACACGGGCAGCGTTTCCGCAACAGAAGACAGTGCTTATGTCGGCGGCGTGGTCGGATATAATAATAATGAGGGTTCCGTCACAAGCTGTTACAACACGGGCGATGTTTCCGGCGCTCGATCTGTCGGCGGCGTAGTCGGAGATAATTTTGATAACAGCAAGGTTTCAAACTGCTATAACACAGGCGATGTTTTCGGCTCTAATAGTGTCGGCGGCGTGGTCGGATATAATTATATGAGCAGCACGATTTCAAACTGCTATAACACGGGCGATGTTTTCGGCAAAGATTATGTCGGCGGCGTGGCCGGATGGAATTCTCTTAACAGTTCGGTTGAAAACTGCTATAACACGGGCAGCGTTACCGAAACAGAAGACGGTGATTATGTCGGCGGCGTGGTCGGAGATAGTTATGAGAGTTCAGTCACAAACTGTTATAACACAGGTAATGTTTCCGGCAATTATTATGTCGGCGGCGTGGTCGGAGATAATTTTGATAACAGCAAGGTTTCAAACTGCTATAACACGGGCGCTGTTTCCGGCAATAGTTTTGTCGGCGGCGTAGTCGGATGTAATACTTATAACAGTTCGGTTGAAAACTGCTATTATGACTCCGATATATTATCCGGAGTTTCCGCAATAGGAGATGACGAAGCAGCAAGCAACAATGTCCGCGGCCTCACCACTGCGCAGATGACAGGCACAAACGCGCTCAGGAATATGGTCTTTGAATACGGAGACGGCGAAGTAAGCCCCTGGCAGACCAAAGCCAACGGAGCCGAAGGCGACAGCACGAATACAGTTTATTTGTATTATCCGCATCTCAAGGGCTTTGATTATACAAAAGACGGCGAAAAGGTTGATTTAACCGAAGCCGACGAAGACTGCGTGCAGATGACTTCGGAAGAAATAAAAGCATCCGACTGGCCCGCACACCTTGAGATAACAGTAAACAAAACTGAATTCAAATATACCGGAACACCTCAGAATCCGTCACAGGAAGATATAGTCATTGTTTCCGGCAGCAGGAATATTCCCGATGAATTTGCGGATAAAACCGTAAAATACAGCATATGGAACGAAGATCTTCGGGAATGGGACGAAATATACGGCTCATTTGTTGAATCCCCGGGCAGATATAAGCTGACGGTCACCGAGCCCGACGAAACGGAAATATTATTTGAGAGAAGCTTCACCGTGCTTGAAACGGGAGATCTCATCTTGACCGTTTCCGCCGTGAACGGCAATACATCCGTCACCGGAGCAGACGCGGGTGATTACGAAGCGAAGATACAGTTTGCAAAATACGGCAACATTGAAATTACGGTGCCGTATAAGATTAACCCCGCTGATGCCGAAATCAGCGTGACCGCAGAGGATGCAAATTGCGGCGAAATGGTAAAAGCGACGGTCACCGCGAGTGCCGGAATAGGCAACAACTTCACCGTAACAATTGAAAAACAGAAAAACGCCGATGAATGGGAAGAGGTCACTGCCTTTCACTCCGGCATAACAAACGGCACTCTGTTTGAAATCGGCGGTCTTTCCGCCGGAGATTACAGGCTGACCGCTTCTTACGATGGCGGCAACTATAAGGCCTGCTCCGCTTCTGATGAATTTTCCGTAAATACACTTGACCCCGGAATGACTCTGACCTACAGCCCCGAAGAGCCGGTTTACCTTGAACTCGCAACTGTTACGGCAAACCTTCCCTCAGACGCCGAAGGAACGGTTACATTTACACCTGAGGGCAGCGATGATTTTGAAAAAACGGTTGATGTTTCAAACGGCAAAGCGGTTTATGAATTTAGATTTAAAAATCCCGGCGGAGAATATCATTATCTCGGAGCCGGAACTTACAATATCAAAGCGGAATACAGCGGAGATGACAAATACAGTCCTGTCACTTTAAATGATGAATTCACCATCGCCCCGGCAACTCCCGAAATTAACCTGACCGTCAGCCCCGAAAATCCAGTTTACGGCGACAGTGTCATAATCAAAGCTGTTCTTTATCAGGACGCAACGGGCAATATTACATTTACCGTTACGGGAGATAACTACAATTTCACCTCCGATGAAATTGAAGTCAAAGACGGTGTTGCACAGATTGAACTCGACGATCTCGATGCAGGCAGCTATACGATAAAGGCAGATTATACCGGAGACAATGCCTTTAACCCCGGTTCAAAGGAAATACCATTCACAGTAGGCAAGATAGACTCCGGAATGACCGTAAATGTAACCCCGCAAAACCCCGCTTCAGACGGAACATTTACATTGACCGTCAATTTACCCGATGATGCGACGGGAAATGTGATAATCAGATTCAACGAGGTCGATTTGCTCGGTTACATTCAACTTGCAAACGGCAATTCGCAGCAGTTTAACTGCCTGCAATCAGGCAGATACAGCGGCACGGCAAGATATATGCCCGGCGAGAATGAAACCAAATAT
Organism: Clostridiaceae bacterium; assembly: GCA_016282855.1. Classification (GTDB taxonomy): domain Bacteria; phylum Bacillota; class Clostridia; order Oscillospirales; family Acutalibacteraceae; genus CAG-177. The sequence continues at coordinate 18,810 of JAEELT010000077.1, forward strand.
CTGGAGAAAACAGTTGAATTTGAGTTCAATGTTTCCGCTGCCGCCCCGAATATGACTCTTACGACTGATGATATAACCTACGGCGAAACGGCTACCGTTACCGCAAACCTGCCGACCGACACAATGTGGGGCAGCGTAACCTTCTATCTTGACGCGGCTGACACAGGCAAAGAGGTTTATGTTTCACAGGGCAAGGCAACCTGCAAATTTGAAGGCCTCACCGCAGGTGAGCATACGGTTGAAGCCGTATTCGCAAATGATGACAAATACGCCGACGAAACAAAGTCGATAACCTTTAATGTTGCGCAAAAAGCACTCACAATCACAGCGAATAATCAGACTTATCCTTTCAACGATCAGATGCAGGGCGAGGGCGATACGGTATATGAAGACCCCGCCGAAATTGCCGAAAAAGTCACGGTTGACGGTCTGATTCCGGGCGACACGCTTTCAAGCATAATCCTTGACGGGCAGGCAAAGGATATCGGAGAACATGAAGAAAAAATCGCTCCCTCTTCGGCTGTAATCAAAAACAGCGGCGGGCAGGATGTAACCGCAAACTACAATATCACCTATGTTGCAGGCAAGCTTACCATAACTTCCGTCAACGCTCCGCTGACAATCAATTATGTTTATGCCAATGGCGGTGAAGCGGCTGAAACTCACACAGAAGATGTTGAAATTCTCACCGGTTACAGCGTCACTTCACCCGAAATCACGGGCTATACTCCCGATAAAGAAACCGTTGAAGGCACAATGGAAAGCATTGACGGCGTAACGGAAACCGTTACATATACAGCAATAGAATACACCGCCACCTTCGTTGACGAAAACGGCGAGACGGTCAAGAAAGTAACATTCACGGTCGAGACCGAGAAACTCGACGAACCCGCTGTCCCCGAAAAAGAGCGCAACACAGGCGAGTGGGAAGAATACACACTCGGCGCTGAAGATATAACAATCAACGGCTCATTCACGGCGATTGAATACACAGCAAAATTTGTAAACGAAGCGGGCAAAACAATAAAAGAGGAAATATTCACTGTTGAAAGCAAGAGTATTACCGAGCCCGAAGTTCCCGAAAAAGCGGGATACACCGGCAAG
>JAEELT010000078.1 GCA_016282855.1 Clostridiaceae bacterium
CGGAGGGCATAGCCTCTGAACAGCTGTGAGCGGAAACAAGCATGGAAGCGGAGGCGGTGGCAAACTCAAGAGCCTCGGGCACCTCTCTGCCTTTAAGAAGCGAATAAATGAAAGCGCTCGCGTAGCCGTCGCCGCCGCCGAAGCCTTTGAGGAGCTTCACGGGGAATGTGTTCACTTTGTAAGCGCTGCCGTCATCGAGGTAAGCGTAAGAGCCTTCTTTGCCGTGCTTGATAATCACTATTTTGTTGCCGTATGAGAACCAGCGCGCTGCCGATTCCTCATCGTTTGCGCAAACGCCGTCAATCTTTTCCGTAAGGTCAAACTCTTCTCTCGAGCCGATTACTATATCGCTGTTTTTGGCGGCGATTGAATAGTAAAGCGAAATCTCGTCGAAATTCTTCCAGGTATAGCTTCTGTAGTCTATATCGAATATTACTTTCACGCCGTTCTTTTTGGCGAGGAAAAGTGTTTTGAGAGCGGCTTCCCTTGAGGGAGACGCGCAAAGAGCCGTGCCGGAAATAACAACCGCCTTGGCGCTCTTTACATAATCCTCGTCAACATCATCAACGCACACCTGCAGGTCGGCAACGCCGTCGCGGTACATAAGGATGCTGCTCTGGGTAGGTGAAAGAATCTCGGTAAATGTAAGACCGAGGTTTTCGCCGTTTTCGCATCTGAAAACGTGAGATACATCAATGCCTTCATTTTTGAAATAGTTGGTAACATAGTCGCCGAACTGGTCATCGGATACTCTTGCGATAAAGCCGCACTTAGCACCAAGTCGGGCAAGACCGACAGCGATGTTTGCGGGAGAGCCGCCCACATACTTGTTGAAATTGCTGCTCTCGCTCAAAGGCATATTCATATCGGTGGGGTTGAAGTCAATCGCGATTCTGCCTACGGGAATAACATCGAGTGCTTTGCTTTCGTCAAATTTAATGTAGCTCATATTTTACACACCTTTCGGTTTTATTATGCTTTGCCTGCGCAGCCGAAGATTTCTATGTGCCTGAGCGCATTTTCGTAAGCGCCCTGCACCTCGGCGGCCTGAAGGTCATAGTAGCCCTTGATTTCGCCTTTTTCGTATGTCTTTTTGACAGAGGCCTCCACGCTGTCAAAGGTGGCGGTCGCAATGTTTATTTTGTGTATTCCGAGAGAGATGCACTTCCTGAAATCATCGGGAAGTATTCCTGTGCCGCCGTGGAGCACGAGAGGCACATCCACAAGAGCGGCCGTCTGATCAAGAATGTCAAAGCGAAGCTTGGGCGCCTGCTTGTAGTTGCCGTGAGCGTTTCCTATAGCAACGGCGAGAGCGTCAACCTCTGTCGCAAGAGCAAATTCCCGGGCCTGTGAGGGCGATGTGCAGTTTATCGCAATATTTTCGCTGCCGTCCTCACTGCCTCCGACACAGCCGATTTCCCCCTCGCAGTCCGCACCGTACTCTTTGGCAATGCGGTTTATCTTTGAGGTGAAAGCACAGTTTTCTTCAAAGGGAAGATGTGACCCGTCAAACATCACGCTCGTAAAGCCGATATCAAGTGCCTGCCGGATTTTTTCCTCTGTTTTTCCGTGGTCAAAATGCACGGCTACCGGCACTTTCGCGTTTTTTGCCGCGGCAACCATAAGAGGCCCGATAAGCTCAAGCGGCGACTGTTTGAGCCGCACCTCAGCTATCTGAATAATGGCGGGGCTCTGCGTTTCTTCAAGCGCTCTTATCACACCGAGCACCATTTCCATATTGGCAACGCTGAAGGAACCGACCGCGTAGCCCTCATTCTTCGCCTTGAGAAGCAGGGGGCTCATTTTTGTCAGTGGCATGAGAATTCACCTTATCTTTCCCGTAATAAATCATTGCACAGATGAAGCTCGTAAGAGGCAAGGTAAGAAGCATACCGAGACTGCCGGCGAGCGCCTGCAATATTTCAAAAACGATTATTTCCCTGTTTACAACCTGCTGAATATTTGCGTTGTATGAAATAAGGAGCAGCACGCAGGTGAGATTGCTGCCTATATACGCAAGCACAAGGGTGTTGGCCATTGTGCCCATCATATCGCCGCCTATTCTGAAGCCCGAGCGCATAAGCTCGCCGTGAGAAATGGACGGGGATTTCTGCTTAAGCTCCCAGAGGGAGGATGAAATGCTCATCGCCACATCCATAACCGCACCGAGCGCACCCACGATAATCATCGCAAAAAGAATTGCTTTCATATCGATGGGGTTATCGGGATAAAGGCGGTAAAGGTAGATTGATTCCTCCTCAAGCAGGCCGGTCATGCTGAGGAATTTGTCCATACAGACGGTGATAAGCCCGGCGCACGCCACCCCGCTCATACAGCCTGACAGCGCGCAGACGGTTTTTTTATTGAACCCGCTCACAAGAGAGAGCGTGACCGCCGTGATGAAAACGCAGATAAGGATGCTCCAGATATAGATGTTTTTATCGCTGAGAACAGCCGGTATAAGCACGCAAAACACGGCAAGGCAGGTTACGCCGAGAGAAACTACGGTCTTGAATCCCTGGGCCTTTGAAAAGATTATTACAAGCGCGCAGAATATAAGCCCGAGCGTAATAAGCGGCGCAACTCTGTAATAGTCGCCGAAATAGTAAACCGTATTTCCGCCGCCGTCCTTCGTGCCCTCGATGAGTATTTTATCATTCTGCTCAACCTTGCGGGGGCTGAAGGCATAGGTGCTGTCTCTTTCCTGAATCACATCAACGGTTTTGCCCCGCATATCGCCGGAGAGCACCTGCGCGGTAAAAAAGATTTCTGTGTATTCCGCTTCGCCCGTAATGTTGGTTTTCTTTTCGTCGGTTATCCTTATCACGCGGGCTTTGACGGTGTCTCCGGCGGAATTGCCCTTAAAAACCGAGCTGCCGCCCGAAGTGTAATTATAGCCGGCAAATATGAGCGCGAGCGAGATAACAAGTATTATTATCTGCTTTACGGAATCCTTTTTCATAAAGCATCAGTCTCCGAACATAAGAAGAAGGAAGCCTGCCGCAACGGCAGAGCCGATAACTCCGGCCACATTGGGGCCCATAGCGTGCATAAGCAGGAAGTTGGTGGAGTTGTATTTTCTGCCCACGGTCTGTGATACTCTTGCGGCCATAGGCACCGCCGAAACGCCGGCAGAGCCGATAAGAGGGTTGATTTTGCCGCCGGTAATCACATAGAGAAGCTTGCCCAGAAGCAGGCCGCCCGCGGTGGAGAAGCAAAAGGCAGTCAGCCCGAGGAAAACTATCGCAATGGTCCTGAGCTGCAGGAACTGCTCGCCTGCGGCTGTTGCTCCGACAGTGGTGCCGAGCATAATGGTCACTATATTGATAAGAGCGTTCTGGGATGTTTCGCTCAGTCTCTCAGTCACTCCGCACTCCTTGAAGAGATTGCCGAGCATAAGGAAACCGATGAGCGGAGCCGCAGAGGGAAGCAGAAGTGAAACGATTACGAAAACAGCTATCGGGAAAATGATTTTTTCGGTCTTGCTGACAGTACGGAGCTGTTTCATTTCAACCTTCCGCTCTTTTTCGGTTGTAAGCATTTTCATAATGGGCGGCTGAATAATGGGTATGAGAGCCATATATGAATAAGCCGCAAGCGCAATCGGTCCGAGCAGTTCGGGAGCAAGCTTTGAGGCCACGAGAATTGCCGTTGGTCCGTCCGCCCCGCCGATAATGGCTATTGAGGCTGCCTGCGCGGGAGTAAAACCGATAGCGGGAACCTTGCCGAGAGCTACGGCAATTACAAAAGCCACATATATGCCGAGCTGAGCCGCGGCGCCGAGAATAAGGCTGATAGGGTTGGCAAGCAGCGGACCGAAGTCCGTCATAGCGCCGATTCCCATAAATATCAGGCACGGAAAAATTGAGCTCTTTACTCCGGCGTAAATAAGGCGAAGCACGCCGTCATTATACCAGTGGGCGCCCTCAACGGCCTGCGACGGGTCCATAAGACCTGCCGGGTCAGCCATAAGACCTGTTTCGGGCATATTCGCAAGAAGTATACCGAAGGCGATGGGAACAAGCAGAAGAGGCTCGAACTTTTTTACTATAGCGAGATACAGGAAAACAAAAGAGCAGACAATCATCACCGCGTTCTGCCAGCCGAGAGCGGCAAAACCGGAGCTTGCCCATATTCCCTTAACAATTTCAAAAATCATACTTTCGCACCCGCTTTATCCTACTACGGCGAGGATTTCGCCGGAATCAACAGTGGAGCCCTTCTGAGCGGTAATCTGCTTTACCGTGCCGTCGCAGGGGGACACTATCTCATTTTCCATCTTCATCGCTTCGAGTATCATAAGCACCTGACCCGTTTTGACGCTGTCGCCTTCTCTGACATTGACCGCGAGGATATTGCCGGGCATTGGTGCGATAACCTGCGCGCCCTGAACGTTTGCGTTAGGCGCGGGAGCAGGTGCAGCGGGCTGAGGAGCGGCGGGTGAAACATCAGTTACGCTCGCCTCAATTTCATCCACCTCAACCTCATAGTTTTTTCCGTTAAGAGTCACGATATATTTCATTTTTCTTCCTCCTGCAAAATCCTGATTGTTCTGAACGCGAGCTTTTCAAGCGGAATTCCGCTCTTGCTGCTGATGACTGCCATTATGACAGCCGCTGTAGGCTCGTCAACGCCGATAAGCACCGGGTCCATGCGCCCCGAAGGAGCGGGTATAACGGCCTCGGGAGCTTTCTTTTTGCCTGAGAAAAGCCTGACTGCTTTGGAAATTATCTGGATTATGAACGTAAGAAGGGCAAGCTCAAGCAGCACAACGGCAATTCCCGTGAGTGCCACGAGCAGCGCCTGACTCATCGCCATGGGAGCGTTCGGGTCGATTATATGCAGAAAATTCATATGTTTTCACCTCAGGTGATTTCTTTGACATCATATTTGAATGTGTATTTTTTCTTTTGGCCGCGCTTCTCAAAGAAGGCCTCGGCCTGCGCGGGAAAGGCGATATATGAGAGCACATCCTCATCGCTTTCGGCTGTGTCGCCGAGATATTCCCTCGCCTTTTCAACCTCCGGCTCGAGCGTGTCGGCGAATCTGCCTGTAACGGGCTTTTCTCCGCCGAGAATTTTTTCGGCCACTTCGGGATTGATTTCGCCGGGGGCTTTTCCGTATTCGCCTTTGATATAGTTTTTAATCTCGGTGGAAACGTTTTTGTATCTCTCACCCGCTAGCACATTTGAAGCCGCCTGCACGCCTACCATCTGGCTCAGAGGGGTTACAAGCGGAGGATAGCCGAGGTCCTTACGCACTCTCGGAGTTTCTGCAAGCACCTCATCAAGCCTGTCGAGCGCATTCTGAGCCTTCAGCTGCGCAACAAGGTTTGAGAGCATACCGCCGGGAATCTGATAGTGGAGCACATCCGCCTGTGTGCCGAGCACCAGCGGATTGAGGGTGCCGTCATTAAGCACCTCTGTTTTATACGGCTTGAAATAGTCATTGATTTTTTTGCAGATTTTGGGGCTCACGCCCGTTTCATATCCGTACTGCCTGAGGCTGTAAACCATGGTTTCGGTTGCGGGCTGTGATGTGCCGCCGGAGAAACAGGAAATAGCGGTGTCGATTATATCCGCACCCGCCTTGACACATTCAAGCAGTGTCATAAAGCCGAGACCCGCGGTGGAATGAGTGTGAACCGCTATCGGCACCTTCACATTTTCCTTGAGGGCTTTCACGAGATCGTAGCCCTCCTTGGGGGTGAGTATGCCGGCCATATCCTTAACGCATATGGACTGCACTCCGAGTGACTCAATCTGCCTTGCGAGTTTCACAAAGGTTTCAGGATTGTGTATAGGGCTGAGAGTATAGCAGATTGTGCCTGAAGCGACAGCGCCGCACCTGAGCGTTTCGTCAACCGCCGTCTTGATATTGGTTATATCGTTGAGCGCGTCAAAAATGCGGATTATATCTATTCCGTTTTCAACGCTCTTTCTGACAAACAGGCGCACGACATCATCGGGATAATGCCTGTAGCCAAGCAAATTCTGCCCTCTGAGAAGCATCTGAAGCTTAGTATTGGGGCAAGCTGCTTTTATTTTGCGCAGTCTCTCCCACGGGTCCTCATCAAGGTATCTGAGGCAGGAATCAAATGTGGCTCCGCCCCAGCACTCAAGAGAGTAATAGCCCGCCTTGTCAAGAGTGCCCAGAATCGGCTCAAACTCCGAAAACGGCATCCTTGTGGCTATGAGTGACTGATTCGCGTCGCGGAGAACAGTCTCCGTAATATTAACTTTCATTTTGGTTTCCTCTGGATTATTCAATCAGAAATTGATTCTTGAGGAGATATAGTCCTCGAGCTTTTCAACCGGGATTCTCTCCTGCTCCATTGTGTCTCTGTCTCTCACGGTAACGCAGTTATCCTCAAGAGAGTCAAAGTCGAAGGTGATGCACAGCGGTGTGCCGATTTCATCCTCGCGGCGATAGCGCTTGCCTATGGAGCCGGTCTCGTCAAAGTCAATCATAAACTTCTTCTGAAGCGATTCGTAAACCTTGAGAGCGTCGTCGCTGAGTTTCTTTGAAAGAGGCAGCACGGCAGCCTTGAAGGGCGCTACTGCGGGGCTCAGGTGAAGCACAACCCTCACATCGTTCTTCTCGGCGTCTATCACTTCCTCATCATAAGCCTCGCAGAGAAGCGCAAGCACGGTTCTGTCAAGGCCGTAGGTGGATTCAATGATATAGGGGATGAATTTCTCGTTGGTTTCGGGGTCAAGATATTCAAGATTCTTGCCGCTGTATTCCTGATGCCTGGTAAGGTCGAAATCCGTTCTGTTGTGAGTGCCGTTGATTTCACCCCAGCCGAAGGGGAAGAGGAACTCTATGTCGCAGGCGGCTTTTGCGTAATGAGCGAGTTTCTCATGGTCGTGGAAACGCAGATGCTCTTCCTTTATGCCGAGGTCTTTGTAATAATTGAGACCGTACTGCTTGAAATAATCGTAGAGCTCAGTGTCAGTGCCCTCCTTGCAGAAGGTCTGGAACTCCATCTGCTCAAACTCTATGGTTCTGAAAGTGAAGTTGCCCGGTGTGATTTCATTTCTGAAGGCCTTGCCTATCTGGCCTATGCTGAACGGGAGTTTCGCTCTCATTGAGCGCTGTACATTCTGGTAGTTCACATACTCGCCCTGGGCATTTTCGGGCCTGAGATAGATAATGCTCTTGGAGTCGTTTGTGACACCTCTGAATGTCTGGAACATAAGGTTGAATTCCCTTATTTCGGTGAAATTGTGCTTGCCGCAGTGAGGGCAGGGAATCGAGTGAGCCTTGATATACTCAAACATCTCCTGCTTTGTCATGCCGTCGGCGTGAGCATCGGGGTCAAAATCATCTATGAGGTTATCCGCTCTGTGGCGCATTTTGCACTCCTTGCAGTCAAGCAGAGGGTCTGAGAAGCTGGCTACGTGGCCGCTCGCTTCCCATACTCTGGGGTGCATAAGGATATCCGCGTCAACCTCGTAGCTGTTTTTTCTCTCCTGGATAAACCTCTTCCTCCAGGTGTCCTTCACATTATTTTTCATTCTTGTGCCGAGGGGACCGTAATCCCATGTATTTGCAAGGCCGCCGTAGATGTCGCTGCCCGCAAAGATAAAGCCTCTGTTTTTGCACAGGGCGACGATTTTTTCCATTGATTTTTCGTTATTGTTCATAGTAAACCATACTCCCGCATTATAAAAATATTTTATAAAGGATTGTACATTATATGCTGTTCTTTGTCAATGCTGAAAATGCACAAAAATAATTTTCACCGATAATTGATAAAAGATGTTTAATTTAGCGTGCATCTGTGGTATTATAATTGAGCATATTTATCTCAGCGAGGAAGAAAATGAAAAAAATTATTGCAGTTTTACTGTCACTTACGGCAGTTATCATATCGCTCTCATCGTGCCGCAGAGTCACCCAGAGCGTTATAGCGGACGAAAAGGACATTCAGTCTGACGAATACGTGCCTCTTGCCCCGGGCGTGAGCAAAGAAATGATGAGCCCTGCCTACTGGATAAAGGACGGTTACAACGAAGAGATTCTCACCCGTTCGCAGATAAACAAATTCAACGTTGACAACGGCAAGCTTATCGGCTCCTCCTCGTCCGGCAGCTTCGCGCTGCAGAGCATAAAGGATACTGTTTCCGGTATAACCGTCAGAGAAATCCTGGCTTCAATCTCCCTGCCCGACCCCGATAAGCCGCTGTTTATAAACGGCGAAAAGGTAGGCAATGAATACGGCTACGCTCTGAAGGCAAATATCGCGGCAGAAGCCGTACCCGACAAGGTAAATGTTAAATTCGGCTTTTCGGTTTACAGAAACACCATGAGGCAGTATCCGACCGCCGACTACGCCAATGATGAGGCAAACGATCTGTTTTATGACTCATTCATAATGAGCGACCTTATGCCCTTTTCGCCTCTTGCCGTGCTTCACGAGAGTGCCGACGGCAAATGGTTCTTTGTGGCATCCTATGTGTGCTGCGGCTGGGTGAGCAGAGACGAGGTGGCAATCTGCCCGTCAAGAAGCGACTGGCTTGCAAGGCAATCCCCCGAAGACTTCCTTGTGGTGACAGGCAGGGAAATACGCCTGAGCGAAGACCCGTACTGCACGGAGCTGTCAAATCAGCTTATACCGATGGGCACCGTGCTTCCGCTTGTCAAGGCCTCCGATATTCCCGCGAGCATAAACAGAAGAAGCGCTTTCGGCTGCTATGTTGCAAAGCTTCCGGTGCGGCTTGCGGACGGCAGCATCTCAGACGCTTTCACGCTGATACCTCAGAACTCCGATGTAACAGTCGGCTATCTTCCGTTTACAAGAGCCAATATCATTAACCAGGCATTCAAGCTGCAGGGTGATATTTACGGCTGGGCGGGGGACTTCAACTCAAACGACTGCTCCGGCATAATAAGGCAGATTTTCCGCTGCTTCGGTGTTGAATTCCCGAGAGTCGGCAGCCAGCAGGTAAACGTTTACGATATGCCCACTCAGGATGTATCTCAGATGAATGACAAGGATAAGCTCGCACTTATCACCTCCCTGCCCGCAGGCTCTCTGCTCTCTTTCAGCGGTCACATAATGATATACCTCGGCACCGACCCGGATAACGAGCCTTATGTAATCAGCAGCGTCGGGAGCATATCTACCACGGAGCTTAAAAACGGTGAAATACTGCAGGTTAATACCGTGCTGGTGTCAAGCCTTCTCAGGACCGTGAGAAAGACGGGAGTCACCTGGCTCGGAAGCGTTTCAAAAGTGCTTGCAATGCAGGCGGAATAACAGATTTCAAACCTTTTGACCAAAGGAGAAAATACATATGGAAAAGATTATTCTCGAACCCCATTTTGTGAGAAAAAGCACTCATTTCGCCCCGGACGACCCCCGCGTGCCCGGGCAGCTCGGCACTGCGGTCTGCGAGGTGCCGGACCTTTCTGATTTTCCGCTGCCTCTGCCATCAAAGAAGTCCGATTATACCTGCAGTGTCAAGGTCGGAAACATAATGTGGCTCGGCGCCGCAACCGGACTCACAAGGTACGACCCCGACGCGCGCTATGATTATGACAGAGTGCTGTATTTCTCAGCCGACAGAGACCTTAAAGACAACAACGTGAAAGCGATTTACGCTGATGATGACGGCGTATGGGTCAAGACCGACCAGGCCGTAACTCTCATAGAGTTGCCCGTTATGAGCGCAGAGGAAATAAGCGACGTACTTCTCCGTGAGACGCTCAGATATGTGTCAAGGCACAGCATGATAAGCCATAAATATCTCTCAAAGCCCGGCGAGCATGATTCAATACTGCCCTACGGCTCCTGCGACAACGACGGCGGCTTCACATCCGGTTTCTGCCTGGGCGAAATCTACAGATACGCCGTTATGAAGCGCGAAAAGGGCGCTGACTCACCCGAGGCGAAGGACGCGCTTGCGGTGGCCCGAAGAGCCCTTGACGCGTGTATGCTGCTTATGTACATTCACGGCAGAGGCGACGGCTTTGTTGCAAGGTCCTACTCCACGGCGGACGAGCCCCTCCCCGATGACGGCATCTTCTTCAGAAGGCAGGGCAGCAAGGCAATCTGCCTTGAAACCACGGAAACAAGGAGCAGAGGGATAGTCGGTCTCGAAATCGACTGCTCCGCCCCAATCCCCGAGCATCTTAAATATCTTTATGAGGAAGACGGATACACACTTGACGACATTTACTATAAGTGCGACACTTCCAGCGATGAAATCACCCTCCACCTTATCAACCTGCTTTTTGCTCACAAGGAGCTCGGCTGTGATGATAAGGAGCTTGATGATTTTATTAAAGTCACCGCCTCAAACATAGTCAATCACATTATAGACAACGGTCTGACACTTCGCGATTATTCGGGAGAGCCGACCACCTGGGCAAGATGGGATGAGCCTTATTTCACAAAGGAACTCGGCTGGGTCGATGCCGCTCTCAATTCCGCGGAAGTGCTGTTTTATCTCAAAGCGGTAATGGAGATTACCGGCGAAGAGGGCAGATGGAAGGAAACCTATGATTATCTTGCCAAAGAGAGAGGCTACGCAGACCTGCCGATGAAGCACTTTGACAGGCTTTATCAGCAAAGTATGAGGGATAATATGGACCCGGCTGAAGAAATCATGTACGGTGACCACTGGCTTGCCACGGCGTCTCTTTTCGGGCTCTGCTACCTTGAGAAGGACGATGATGAGCTGCTTGAGAAATACAGAAAAGGCTACAAAAGCTGGCGCTCATCTATCGCGAGAGAGCACGATGCCGCCCTTGATTTCCTTTACCTTATCGCCTGCCCTGATGACGATACAGACGCGGACAGAGTCAGGGAATGGTTTATGAGAGCCAACATCAGCCGCCTGGCGGCAGGCGTTTCACTCAAAGGGCGTCACGACATCCCCGTAAGGACTCTCCGGCAGGGCTACAGGGAGATATCCACCCTGCCTCCTCAGGATGAGAAATTCATATCCAAATATGACAGAAACCCCGTCGAGTACAAGAACGAAGATTCGGGCGGCCTTATGGCGATTGAGAGCTGCTATGTTTACACGCTCTCTTACTGGATGGGCAGATACTTCGGATTTATCGGTTAAGGAGGCGTCAGAAAATGAAAAACAGCTTATATTTCATCGGCAACGCGCATCTTGACCCCACTTGGCTCTGGAGATGGCAGGAGGGTTGCGGCGAAGTGCTGCAGACATTCCGCAGCGCCGTTGACAGGCTTAAAGAGTACAACGATTTTGTGTTTACCTGCTCCTCCGCCTGCTACTATAAATGGGTTGAGGATATTGACCCCGCCCTTTTTGCGGATATACGCGAGCTCGTCAAGGAGGGCCGCTGGGTACCGGTAAACGGCTGGTGGCTTCAGCCGGACTGCAATATGCCCTGTGCCGAGAGTTTCGCCCGCCAGGCACTCTACAGCCAGCTTTATTACAGAGAAAAATTCGGCAAAATCTGCACGGTAGGCTATAATGTTGACTCTTTCGGACACAGCGCAATGATACCCAAGTTTCTCAACAACGCCGGTATGCGCTGCTATGTTATGATGAGACCCGGCTCGGAGGAAAACCCCAAAATACCCGAGGGCCTTTTCTGGTGGGATTCACCCGACGGCTCAAGAGTGCTCACCTACAGAATTCCCGGCAGCTACGCCGAAAGCGGCGTAAACGCTATTGACAGCGCGGTTTCCTCACTCAAAGAGGCCGCTGAGAGCTCAAATCACGGCATGATGCTTTTCTACGGCGTGGGCAACCACGGCGGCGGACCCACAAAGGGCGACATAGAGCATCTGACCGCCATTAAAAATGAAGGCTATGGCTCTATGAAATTTTCCTCGCCCGAGGAATTCTTTGAGGAGCAGTGCAGCCTTCCGCTCGACATTCCGAGCGTTGATACGGAGCTGCAGCATCACGCGAGCGGGTGCTACTCCGCGACCTCCGTCATAAAGCAAATGAACAGAAAAACGGAAAACTCCCTTGTTAATTCCGAAAAATGGAACAGCCTTTCGGCGGCTCTTTTCGGCGAAAAGGGAGCGACTGAGGAGTACAAAAAAGCCTGGCTCAAGCTATGCTACAATCAGTTTCACGATATACTCTGCGGCTGCTCAATTATGGAGGCGTATGAAGACGCGAAGCTCCAGCTTGGCTTTGCTCAGGCGATAGCTCAAGATGAGGAAAACAGAGCCCTGCTGAAAATAGCCGGGCAGGTTGACACCTGGCTTGACGGCGTTTCGGATTCGCTCTCCCTGAGCGAGCGCCACCACTGCCGCAACCTCGATTATCCGAGGCCTGTGATAGTGTTCAACCCTCTTTCAAGAGAAGTGACGACCGCCGTGCGCACCTATCACCCCTCTTCAAAGGTAACCGACTGCAGGGGCCGTGATGTGCTTTTCAGCAACGTACGCTCATCCCGCTCAAATGACAGCCACGAAGATACCGTTTTTCTTGTGAAACTGCCGGCGCTCGGCTACGCCCTCTACTGGCTGTGGCACAAGGATTCCGGCAAAAAGAGCTCCGCTGCGGAAAGCCCGGTGAAGGCAGGAGAGTACTTCCTTGAAAACGAGAAAATAAAGGTAGTATTTGACAGCGAAACAGGCGGCGTTTCATCAATCATCACAAAGGATGACGGTGCCGAGCACCTCAGCGCCGTTTCACTTGTTCCCACCGTTATAGACAACTCAAAGCCGGACACCTGGGCCCACGGCATTTTCAGCTTTCACGATGTAATCGGCACCGCGAAGCCGGAGTCAATCAGGGTTATTGAGAAAGGCGGAGCGCGCGCTGTTATAAGAATCAGGCACACTTACGGCAAGTCATATATATCACAGGATTTCATCCTTGAAGCCGGCTCTGAAATGCTCAGAAGCAAGGTGAGAGTGCTGTGGCAGGAGCCGCTCACAATTGTTAAAATGCCCGTAACGGTGCCGGGAGAAAACCCCGTACCCACTTACGAGATACCTGGCGGATTTATTAAGAGAAAAGCAAACGGCGATGAGGACCCGGCGCTCACCTGGGGCGATATCACCGCCTCCGGCAGCGGTGTTTCTGTGATAAGCGATTCAAAATACAGCTATGACTGCATGGGAAATACACTGCGTCTCACGATACTCAGAAACTCTATCTTCGCCGATCATTTTTCGCACAGACCCGACGCTGATTTTGCCTACTGCGACGAGGGGCTTCAGCGCTTTGAATACGGCATTTATCCGCACTCCGGTCCCGCCGAAAAGAGCAATGTTCAGCTTTATGCCGACATTATGAATAACAGGCCCGTACCTGTTCCCGCCGGCTATCACAAGGGAGCTTTGCCCGCCGAAAAGAGCTTTATCACCATAGACAGGAGCAACATCCGCCTTGACGCTTTCAAGCAGAGCGAAGACGGGAGCGGAGATTATATACTGCGCCTGAGCGAAACCGCCGGCGTATGCACCAAGGCGGCGATAGTCTGCAATGTAATAGAAGCGGGCTTTTACGCGGACTTTGAGACTATGGAAACCAAAACCTTCCGCATAGACAGCGAGGGTTATGTTACGGAAACCGATTATTTAGAGTAATACGGTCGTCGCATAAAAGGCGAAAACCGAAAAGACAATATAGTTTAATGGACTGCGAATTATACACTCGCAGTCCTGTTTTTTGCTATATTTAACTAAAATAAGGAATAGTTGTTTTTGTCTTTTCTCAACGCCTTTGCTCGCTTGCCGTATCCCGATACTGTCTTCAGTCCGGAAAGAGCCGTTTTCATCCTTTTCTGCTTCCGACCTCCCGCGATGCCACTGAGTTAATACAATCTGAGCTTGTCGCACAAAAGGCGAAAGCAGGCAAAAAAATGAAGGGCTGCGTTTTTACGCAGTCCCTTTTTTTATTTTACATCAGACCGAGCTTGCCGGCAAGCCACATAAAAACAAAGAACGGCACGTAATCGAGAAAGCTGAAGAAGTTAAGGAGCCTGTAGCCGAAGGCGGGGCGCACGGTTACCTCAACAGAGCAGGATACTCCGCTGCCGGGGTCCGTCACGGTGACAGTTGTCCTGCCGAGCTTCAGCCCGGTGACAAGCACGCTTCCGAATCTGTTTTGCTCCTCTTTTTCCGGCTTGACGCTGACTATTCCCTCTTCGCTGCAGGTGATTTCGGCGTTTCTGATATCAAATCTGCTCTCAGCCTCGAGGGGCTCGGGGTAAACCACAAAATAGGTTTCAACCCCCACATAAGCCATCAGCTTGCCGTCAACGGCAGAGGTGTCAAGCGATTTGAGCTCCGGCACAGGGGGTGCGGGTTCATCCGCGTCCCCGGCGAAAGCAGGCACGCACATCATCGCCGTCAGCAGAAAAGCGAGCAATAAGCAGAGCGATTTTTTTAATATATTCATAACAAAACTCCTTTGCCGTGATTTTCTCATGGTAACATTATACCGCTTATGTGAGATAAAATCAACCGCAAAGGAGCGCTGAAAAATGCGTTATTCTTCAAAGGTAAAGGTGTATTCGCCTCTCATAGTCTGCTCGTTATCATAGCACAGGGCGTTTATCCCGTCCTGCGTAAAGGTAAGCATAGTGGCGATATAGCGGTCGCTGCCGTTTTTGCCGCCGTCAAGCATCTGATAAAACGGTGCCCCGTCCTTGTTGTACTCAAAATTGATGCGGTGCTTATGCCCGCCCACAAGCAGGTCAACTCCGAGGTCAGTGAGTATTTCGCTCCAGTCATTGCCGTAGCGGTTGTTTATGCCCGGAATGTGAGTAACACAGACGGTGTATCGGGCGTCCTCGGCGCTCTCGAGTGTCTTCAGCCACTCTGTCTCACGCGCGACATAGGAGGTGTAATCAACAAGGCCGCCGTATGTCCAGTCGGAATCTTTTTTATCCTCTCCCGAATCAAGGCAGATAAAATGAACAGGGCCGTAATCGCAGGTGTAATACATTCCGCCTGTGGTGGTTTTGAAAATATCCACCGCTCCGCTGCCGTATTCACCGCGGTTTTCGTGATTGCCTCTTGTGTATAAAACGGGGATGCTGCCCTCTGAGAAGCGGTGCGCGTATGAGAGCACCTGCTTGAACTTATATTTGTCTGTCATCAGGCTGACCTCATCGCCGTTCATTATTATCAGATCCGGCTTCACATCAAAGCAGTTCACTGCTTTTTGGGCGTTTTCCGGGTTTTCGTGAATGTCGGAAATGACGAGCGCGCGGATTTCTTCCTGCCCGGAATACCCTTTGAAGTCAACAGGCTTCGACGATACCGTTCTGCCTTTGAGGGACACATAGGCGCGCCTTACCGCTACGTGCTGAGAGTGGTAAGTGTAGGTGTTGCTGTCAAGATGCTCTTTGGGCACCCGCACGCTGTGAATCACATCGTCTGAGCGTATAGCGGCGTTTTTCTCGTCATAGACCGTGTATTCCTCGCCGTCATACTCATAAGTAAGATAACCGGTGCCGGGCTGTGAGGTGGACCAGATTACGGTGTACATTCCGTCCCCGCTCTCAAAGACCGACGCGTCGGAATCTATGCGGAAAAGCAGTGTGGTTACCGGCATACACAGCGCGGACCGGATTATGATTATCGCCGAGATAATCACATCGAGCGCAAGATTCAGTTCATACATATTTTTTCTCTCCCCAAAATAATGTATGTGTTTATTATATTGTAATTAAGGCAAAATGTAAATATAATTTATTATTAAAATCCCGTTATTTCAGAACCAGACTGTCACGCGGCTTTTGCCGTCCTGACCGGCGCCGGCGTAGTCGGTGAGTATGAGCGTGCCACGGTCTGTTGCGGCGGCGATTCTTACCTGCTCACCCTTTTGCGGTGGCAGGATTTCGTGCTGAATATCTCCGCCTGCGTTCAAAATGAAATTAAGCTTCTGACCCGGCTTGTAAACCTGTGATTTCATTTCATCCGCGGCAAGTGTGAAGCCACCGAAGCTCAGCGAAACCTTGCCGTTAATACGCTTTTGAACAAGCTTGTTTTCAATTTTCAGTTTTATTTCATCGCCATGCGAAACATTATCAAAGCGGTCGTACCCCGCCTGAGATATGCCTCTCTCCCCCGCTCTTCGGCTCTCAACTGCAGTGCCGCAGAAGCCCTGAGTTACAAGGAGAGTAAAACGCACCCCGGAAGGGGCCGAAACACTGATTTTATCGCCCGTTACGGCAAGGGTAACACTGCCGCCCTCCGGCGCAAAGGAATACTCCCCATTCTGAATGTCATTCACCCTGATTTCTTCGCCGTGCCGGGTGACACACATCAGCGGGTAAAGGGCAAAACCAGCGGAGGCTATGCAGGCGCAGCAGCCGAAATGGCTTTTGTCCGCAAACTGCTTGAAGCCGCCTATGCCGCGCCCTCTCCTGCCGTCGCAAAGGGGCGAATAGCTGTCAAACACCATGCCGGGCAGATATTCCTTTTTCTCGTTGCTGTATTGCTCATAGCCGTTTATGTTAAGCGCGCCTGAGAGGGCGTTGAGAGCGCTCAGGCGAAGGGCCGCAAACAGCTCTTTTTCGCCCGTCACAAAATAGAGGCGGGCAAGCAGGCGAATAAGGGTAACCGTGACACAGGTTTCCTGCATTATATTGTCGCTCGGCTCCGTCTGGCGCAGGGTTGAGTTGTCAAACAGCTCGTGAGTGCAGCCGCAGGAGCCGATAGCCGTGTAATCTGTCTCAAGCAGGCGCGAAACAAACCTGCGCACGGCAGTGAGGTAAAACTCATTGCCGGTGAGCTCGTAATAAGCGAGCAGCCCCTCAAAAAAGCTCATTGTTTCATACGCCTTCGTTTCGGGAAATTCAAAGGGAGCCCTGCCCTGTGACACGCAGTCAATCAGGCTGCCGTCACTGCAGCCGCCCGTGCTTATGATATACTGCGCAAAGCTGAGATATTCCTTTTTGCCCGTGTCTTTATAAAGGCGCACAAACGGCTCAAGTATGCTCGCGGAGTTGACACCGCCCCAATAAAGGCCCGTGTCAAGCAGAGGTATTTTATCTTTGCCGACGCGGGCGATGATATAATCGGCGTGAAGCGTAAGGGCGGTGATAATCCTGCCTCTGAGAGCCTCATCGCGGCATATATCGCAGTAGTGCTGCAGCCCGGTCATTACATATTTTCTTGACCATATATCCCAGCCGTAAAACTCGTTTTCTCTGCTGTATGAGCTGATGCGCCCGTCGGGCTCCTGCTTTGAGAGAAGGCCCTCCACAGCGTCTGTCAGCGCCGCATACAGCTCTTCGGAGCGTGTCACCCTGTAAACGAGGCAGGCTCCGCGCATCATCTTGCCCCAATATTCTCCGCGCCAGCCGCGGTCGGCGTCATCAATGCCGGATGAAAACACATTCACGCAGTTTTGCCACAGCCGGGCGCTGAGCAGCTGCCTTGACATAATAATATCAATATACTCTGAAAATTTGCCGCTTATGCTGCACTCTGACGGGAACATTAAACCACACCCCTTCAAGCGCATATTACCACACACGGGCGCAATATTCAATAATCTGCCGCTTGTAAAAAATAATATTATCGTCTATAATCATTGCGGAGGCGATAATATGTTCGACGGAAAAATGAAAGCCATAACGCTAAGCTATGACGACGGAGTCACGCAGGATAAAAGACTGATTGAAATCCTGAACAAATACGGTCTCAAATGCACCTTTAACCTCAATTCCGGGCTGCTCGGCACAGCCAATTCGCTTTTTATTGACGGGGTGACTGTTGCCCACTGCAAGCCGAGAGCCGAAGAGGTCAGAGCAATTTACGCCGGTCACGAAATTGCCGGCCACACGCTCACCCACCCCCTGCTGCCGAAGCTTGACAGGGATGAGATAATAAGGCAGGTGGAGGATGACAGGCTGCGTCTGTCCGAAATCGCGGGCTATGAGGTGGTCGGCTTCGCCTACCCCGGCGGAGGAGGCCCCAACTATGACAGGCGTGTTTCATCAATAATAAAAGAGCACACCGGCGTAAAATACTGCCGCACCGTTGAAAGCACCGGAAATTTTGACCTGCAGGATAACCTGTTTGAGTTCAGACCCACGGTGTTTCACTATGAGTTTGATAAAATGCTCGAGGCAGGCAGAAGCTTTATCGAGCTTCAGACAGACACCCCGAAGCTCTTTTATATCTGGGGCCACGCCTATGAGTTTGACATACACAACCGCTGGGCGCAGTTTGAGGAGTTTTGCAAAATGATTGGCGGACACAGCGATATTTTTTACGGCACAAACAGCGAAGTGCTGCTCTGATACAGCGCAGAATAACAGCCCGGGAACCGAGGTAAGAAGCGGTTTCCGGGCTGTTATCTTTATATTGTTTTGCGAGGTAAGCTTTTTAATCGCGCGCGTTTGCGTTAATCAACGCTCTGCACTCTCACCAGCCTTATCGTCTGCCTCTGCCTGCCGCTGTAGGTGCAGGTGAAGAGGGTCAGATCCCAGCCGGTATTCTCTTTCATTTTTTCAATATCGTAGCCGTCAATCTGCTCAACCGAGGCAATTTTATAAGCGTAGGTGAGGCCGGCCGTGTCGGTGAAATAAACTATCTCTCCCGCGGCGGCGTATTTCAGCTTGCCGAAGTGGCTCTGATAATTGTGCGCGCAGATAACCGCTGTGCCGTCAATCACGCTGCCGTAATATCTGCAGGGTGAATCCTTCAGCTTTTCGAGTGACCAGTCTGACTGCACGGGCAGGTCAATGCCGAGCGAGGGGATGGTTATAACGCCGATGTATTTTTTTCCGTCTATAATCGCGAAGGGCTCGCCGTTTGCTTCCTGCTCAAAGGTGCTCTCTTCGCTCACCTGCTCAACGGCTGAAAGCAGGTCCCTTGCGGTCTGCCCGGCCTTTCTGTCGGTGATTGTGTTATAAGCAAACAAGCCCCCGGCCGCCGCGATAAATGCGAGGCCGAAAGCCATAAGAACTATGCCTGCTCTAATTATCCTTCTTTTTTCCGTTTCCATATACTACCAGCCCTGCTGCAAAGAGCATAATTCCGCAGAATCCGAGAATGGGAACCGGGTACTGAAGCATGCCGGTCTGGGGCAGCTTCTCGGGTTCGGTTTCGGATGTATTCTGAGTTGCGCCTGTGGTGCCGGTAACAGCGTCGCCGCCGCCGGGCGCAGTAGTCTGCTCACCGGTGGGTGTTTCACCGCCGGGCACTGTCGGCACAGGCACGGTGGGCACTACGGGCACGATGGGCACGATGGGCACTATAGGCACAATGGGTACTATAGGCACAATGGGCACTATAGGCACGATGGGCACTATAGGCACAATGGGCACCATAGGTCTGTCGGTTGTTTCCTCGGTTTCCGTGCCGATTTTCGGCGTGGCGGAAATATCATAGAAAACGCCCTCTTCATTGACCATGGGTATAAATACGATAAAGGGGTTATAGAGGTTGTCGGGTGAGTAAACGAGATAAGCCCCCATCTCACAGCCGTACCAGGTTCCCGAGCCGTTTTCGTCGGTCCTTATGCTGTAAGCCAGAAGTTCTTTTTCCGCGGCGGCATCATATAAAATGCGCGGCGCCTCGGTGCTTTCGAGGTTTACATCAACGCCTGCGAAATCTTCTGTGAGGATAAATGTTACTTTCTCCTGTGTAATCACACAGTCCGCAACCTTGACTATATTGACTGCTTTATCTACAAAAGGGACCTTGTCTGCTCTGTTTATCATCACAACAGTTATGCTTCCCGTCTCTTCCGCATAGGCAGCTATGCTCAGAGGCAGCAGGCAGATGAAAGCGGCGGCTAAAATCGCAATTGCTTTCTTCAAGAACTATCCCTCCTTTTTTTGGTATAAATAATAAGTATTATCAGCAGAGCAAGCACCACCGCGAGCGCCGCCACCAAGGCGACAAGCTGGTCGGGCGGTCCGGATTCGGTTTGGGTCACTGTTTCCGGCGCCTGCTCTTCAATTACCGTTTCGCTGTAGGGCACCCTTTTGCCTCTCACGATGAGGCGGTGGGTGTTTATGCCGTAAGGCGTGCAGGTAACAAGAGTCACATAGTCCTCGCCCTGCACAATCTGCAGATCTTTGGTGTCGGTCGGCAAAACCGTTTTTATCTGATCAATCTCATAAGAGAGAATGTCATCAAGTATGTAGATGTGAAACAGGTCACCGGGCTTGAGCTTGTCAAGATCCGTAAACAGCTTCGCAGAGGGCAGGCCTCTGTGGCCGGTGAGCACCGCGTGGGTATTTTCGCCTCCCACAGGCAGTGAAGTGGTGGGTATATGCCCCACGCCTATCTGAAGCACCGACTCCTTGGTGGTGTGGTAAATCGGCATTCTCAGCTTGATGGCGTCAATTCTCAGGTAGCCGATCATACCGTTACCCGAGGGGTTTATCGCCTCAAGGTATTCATCGTTGCCCGCGAGGTCGCGCTCATCCTTGGGAAATTCGTTGGATGTAACGGTGAGGTTGTATGCGCGCGCGTCCGAAAGAATTCTGTGGAACTCCTCCTTGGACATTTTTGCTATGGTGCGGTCGTATAAATTGATAACATAGGACTGATGCGCTTTGTTGATAAGGTCGCTGACTGCAGGGTACAGCATCAAGCCAAGCCCGGCTATAAAAACAAGTATTGCAATAACTGTAGATAATCGTTTCTTCATAGTCACTCCGTACTTGGTTTGAGGCTGTGCCCGATTCATATCCCCCCTGCCCGGGAAACCCGGGCAGGGATAAACAGAATCAATCAATTACCTTCAAATCAATTATTCGGCTGCTTCGTTCTTTTTCTTGAGAATAAGATACGCAACTGCGGTAACCATTATAATTGCGCCGCCGATGGTGAAGATATAGGTGCCGATGCCGCCGGTGCCGGGTAGCTCAGCGCCGCTTCTGTTGACAACGGTAACTGTGTTGCCGCTTACTGCATTGAGTGTGCCATCGGCATTGTATGTAGCGGATATTACTATCTCAACGGGGTCGGTAAGAAGGTTGTAGTCGGTGGGAGCTTTGGTTTCCACAAGATTATATGTGCCTGCCGCGAGACCGTCAATATAAATCTTACCGTTTTCGTCAGAGACTACGGTTGTTGTAATACCGTCTATCGCCGCAGAGCTGCTGACAACCTTATATTTCTTTGTAGTGGCGTCTTGCACAACATAAACATCGTTGTTGCTCGGATCCTTGAGAGTGAACTCCGCGCCTGCAAGGGTCTCACCCTTTGAGTTTGTCTTGGTGATATCAAGCTCAAAGAGGTAAACATGTACATTTGTGGGAGGGGTTGTGGTCTTTTCTGTCGTATCCTCCACATTGCTGCTGTATTCAAGTTCTGCAGTGTTGCCGGTATTATTTGTCAGAGGATTGGCATAAGGATATACATTGGCATCACTGTTTACTGTTGCTGAGTAGGTGATGGCAATGGGAGTGCCTGCAACGTATTCAGCGAGGGTATCTTTGGGAATTGTGATTGTTGTTACCTGGCCATTATACTCAACGGTATACTTTGCGGCAGCCAAAACAGCGTTGCCGATTTTTATTGCCACATTCTGGTCGGGGGTAAGACCTGCATCCATAGTATCGGTTACTTTGTAGGTGTATGTGCTGTAGCCGACAAGGTCGGGAACGATTGAATCAATCTGGAAAGCGATATGCTGGCCGATCTGAGCGCTGGCGCCGTCTTCTCCGTCAGTTGCAACCGCATTGGAAGCAGCGTCGTTTACGCCGGTGATTTTCTTATCAATGGTGGGAACAGTTGCCTTAAGATCTATAGTAACGGTGGGGTTCGCGTTTGTAAGAGCTATGTTGGCTATTGCCTTTTCGGCGCTGTCCGGGTTGGCAGCATCTGAACCTGCGTCATAAACGAGGTAGTAACCGGGGGTGAGGCCGGTGATAGTCGCGGTATCGGCCGCTGTTGCCTTAACGAAAGAATCGGGGCTGATACTGTTAGTCTGTGCATGATTGTAAAGAGCTTTTGCAAGAGTCTGGAAATCCTCAGGATGACCATCGCGGGCTGCAACATATTCGTATGCCTTCGCGTTGATATCGCCTGAATACGCGCTGAGATCCAGGTTGTTGAAAAAAGCCGTATAAGCGCTGTTCAGGGTGTAAATGAGGCTGCCGTTTGTATCTTCGGCAATGTCGAAAATTTTAAAAGCCTGATAAGTGTGGTTCATCATTGAAACAGATTCATTGGGTCTGTTAATGGTGATTGCAGGTGGGTCAGCGGCGAGTGAGAGCACGGACATGGAGAAAATGATTGTCAGCGCAAGAAGAGCCGCAAGAATTACTCTTGTTTTGTTTTTCATAATTGATTTCCTTCCTTAATAAATTATATTTGATGTTATTGATTGACTGAGTTTATATTTTGCAGTTTTTTACCTGCTGTTTTTTACCCGGCGCTTTTTTTTGCTCACCGGAATGTAATAACGCATAAACAGGAACGCCATGGAGAAGAACACCGCGGAAATGCCGATGATTTCCATTCGGTACGGGCTGCCACTGCCTCCCGTTTCGGGCAGGGGACCTATCTTTTCAAGTTCCTTATTTATGACGGTGAGCACACCG
Organism: Clostridiaceae bacterium; assembly: GCA_016282855.1. Lineage (GTDB taxonomy): Bacteria > Bacillota > Clostridia > Oscillospirales > Acutalibacteraceae > CAG-177. The sequence continues at coordinate 22,477 of JAEELT010000078.1, forward strand.
CCCGTGATGCCTTCGGTATTGTTCGCGCTGTAGGTGGTAATATAGCCGGGAACAGTTTCTTCCTCAATATAATACTTATATTCATGCATCTTAGTGGGAATGTCTGCATCAGGATCTATCAAAGCTAGATTATCCAGCACTTTCTGCCACCTGTTGCTGTTGTCGAGAGTTATTTCATAGTCGTAGTCCATATCTTTTACATACTCGGTTTGGTCATAATCCGGTGTGCCGCCAGTTATAATAGGCTCCACGACATACTCAAGCAGTTTATCGTCAGTAACATACTGATTGAAATTCCTTTGTATTGTGTAGGAGACAGTCACATTATTATTTCCTATTGTAACAGTATGGTTGTCAATAGGCTCTTTATACCAGACTGTATATCCACCTACACTCACACCATCATTTTGTCCGCGAGTAATGCAGTTTACATTCGTTCCGTCGCGTTTGAGAGGATACTGAGCGTTATTAACATCCTGCCTGCTTCTGAGTCCGATTCTGATTTTATAAGTAACTGTAGCGCCGGGATGAACCATTATCGGCGGTAGAGTGACGGTTTTATTACTCCTGTCGGTACACTTTATTGTCAGAGTTCTGTAATTGAATGTCTTTTCATTTCTCTTAAGGTGTATCGCAACCGGATCAAGTGACGAGGTGTCTGTTATTTCCTCTCCGAGTTTATTCTGCCACTGCTTATTGACAACCACAGTGCCTTTGTCAGGCATCTTTATGTTTGTTACAGTCAAAGTGCCGTCGGAAGCCTGTATGGTGTTTGACATACTCTTATCTTCAAAGTAGTCCGCCGGGCAATTCAGTTCCTCGATTTCATAAGTATACAGTTTTCCTGTTGCGGTATTCCTTATCGGAACAGTATATGTGCTCGTCTGGAAATGATTGCCGTTATTGAGCTTAATCGGCTGTACAATCCCGGGTTCATTCACAAGCTCTTTGGTGCCGCCCTCTTCACTGCGATAAAGATTGACCTTTATCTCGGGAAGGCCCTGGGTATCGGTTATAAGATTTCCGTTTTCATCCTTCCATTTTTTCTCGACTACGATGTTCATATCTTGCCTGAGAACGCCCGTAACCATACCGTTGTTGCCGAGCACACCCTCAGCTACAGCGTAGCTTTTACCCAAGGCATCCGTGCCGGCTGTGTATGTGTATTGGCCGTGGGTAAGCGCCGTGCCTGTAGTATTTGCGGATTTGCTTTCTCCGCCGCTTTGTGAAGCCCACAGCGTGTCATGCTCTTCATCAAAGTAGTAACCATTGTCGCCCGGTATTTCGTATGTGACGGTGGTCTTGGGAATGATTGTGCTTGGGTCATCCGGGTCGCCTTCAAAGTCATTTGTGTAGGCGGGTCCCTCTCCGATTTCATCGGTGAATTCAAGGCCGAAGCTCAGCACAGTGGGATCGGCCGAAGTGAGAGGACTGTGAACCACATCGTTTCTGTCTGTAAAAATAAACATTGAAACTTCTTTCGCCGGCAGACGCCACTCAAGGGTCTGCTGCCCGTCGGCGGCCTCGGTGATTTTGACCGTAGTTTTATATCCCGCGAATGTATATATATCCTTTGTGCTGTCATAAACAGCTTCAACAGGAGCTTTATCATTTTGCTTAAGGGTGATTGTTGTTACAGACATTCCTTTGCCTATCACATCTGTAAACACGACGTCGGTGGTATCATTGCCGGAGGCAACCTCATGGTTTACTATGGGGTAGTTGAGGTTCTGTGACTGCAATTTGATTCTTTCCGCAAGCTCTTTGAAAGCTTTCATGAGAACCTCATATGTATTCGCAAAAGTTACAAAGCCGTCGCCTTCATTGGGATAAACGAAGTTATTTCCGTCGGCGTAATTCTTTTGAGCGTAGTTCGCCGCTTTTGCCACAAGGTCGGCTTTAATCTTCTGAGAATTTGTTCCGTTAGCGTTAGCCGTAATCTCGGTAAGATATGCCGGATTAACAAGGCAGCTTGCAGGATGGGCATCCAGTGCGGAGGTTCCCTCCGGAACGCCGAGACCGATATTGAACCAGTCAACTCCGTAGATATCCGGGTCGAAGCTTTCGGTTCCATAATTGTAATCGAAATACGCCTCTTCAAGCTTATCGCGCCATAAAGCTGACGTAAGAATAATCGGGGCAACTAACGAGTTAAAAGCTGAAGGATCAGCATTGTCTGGATTGCCGGAAACAGTTGCGTTGTTACCTGTAAGTCTTTGCGGGTTATCATACCAGTCATAATCCACACAAGAAGGTCCGCCGTCCGTCATCATAATAACATATGGCTTTCTGAGGACGGTGTTATCGGTTTCAGCATTTATATCGTTTATCAGACCGTTTATGCCATTTGCGATAGCGTATTGTGTACAGGTATAGTTGCCGCATTGCTGGTCTATTGAATGGGCTACGCCGTCTTTCATCAGGCCCGTAGAGCTGACACATTTGTAACCGTTGGTTCCGTTTGCAACATGAACATATTTATCATGCGTTTCGGTTGATGCGGAAGTGCTCGTATAATGCCCGAGAGGCATGATGTTTATACATTTATATGATGAAGCGGTGGTGCTGTTGCCGCCGTAAAAAGCATAAACCGAAATACGGTTATTAATGTTCGAAGTCGTTATAACTTCAACAGCTTCGTTAAACGCGTCAATAAGCGCCTCAAAACGCGTAACCTTAGTGCCGTCATCTTTTTCGATTTTGTTGTTTTCCTGCAACATGGATGTAGTGAAGTCGAGAATCATGACAACATCCGCTCCGACCGGCTGAAAAACCGTCGTGTTGGTGGTTGAATAATATTCCTGAGCCAGTACCTTGAGGTCCACATTGAAGCCGTCGCCGTCATCGTTTACGAAGACGCTCTTGTCGGTCCAGATTCTGCCGTTGCTCGCCTGGTCACCGAAACCGCCCGCCACAATGTCACTGGTCGGCGGTATGCCGGAATCGGGGTCCGACACAAGAGTATAGTTATACTCACCTATTGTTGTCTGACCCTGGTGATTGCCGTCAGCCGTGGAGAGCAGTGGAACAAGCCCCAGCACGACTGCAGCAACAAGCAGTATTGAAATCAGTTTCTTTCTCATTTATATTACTCCTCGGTAGGAAATGCTAAAGTTCTTCTTATTTCTAATAAAGAAAAAAACCGGCTGCAGATAAAATCTGATGATCTTAGCTGCAGCCGGTCAATCATACAAATAAATTGCTTAGACACCTTGGCTTTGCGTCGCCGGATTTCCCCGGTTTTGCCAAAATATTGAGTTTGTCAGCGTTTCGCGTTTTTTTCGGCGTACATTCTGCTGTCTGCCTCGCGGAGTAATCTGTCAAGATCTTCGCGTGAGTCAACAGCGCTCTGCGCGGTGCCGAAGCTGCAGGCAATCGGTTCATCAATGCCGTCAATGCTTATCTGCCCGAGCGCCGATTTGACCCCGGTGAGTTTCTCGCCGAACCCGGCATGGCCCGCCTGACTGATAATCACAAATTCATCCCCGCCGTAGCGGTAAACATTGGATGCGCCGAACTCGTCTGTGAGTATTGCCGCGATTTCTTTTATAATAACATCGCCCGCGGCGTGGCCGTATTTGTCGTTGAAAAACTTGAAACTGTCAACATCGCACACGCACAGCAATATGTCACGGCCGATATACTCCGGATAATCGCCGGCAAGAGCGTAGCGGTTTTGGATGCCCGCCATTATGTCGGTCCTTGCGGCAAGGCGGAGCTTTTCGTTGAGCGCCGTAACCTCCGCTCTGCTGTGAAGCACGTCAATAGTTGTTTTATATTTTGAAAGGGAACCGACTATGCAAAGCAGCATAATCGAGCTGTAATTGAAAACGTTGATACTTTTTGCCCCGTCAAACCTGAAGGCCATGAAATAGAGCACGCCGAAAGAGAGGGCAACAAGCACAATGCTGTAAGCGGGGCGGATAACCAGCATACTTACGAGACAGACTATAACTGCGTAAAAGGTGAGCATCTGGGTGGCTTTAATATAGTGGTCATAAGAAACCGTAACACCCCACGCGGTCATAGTCGCAAAAAGCAAAAGAGTTTCAAACCCGATAACTTTGTAATCGGAGGAATACTTCCGCCTGATTATACGCAGATTGATTTGAAAACACACACAAAACAGAAGGCTGAAAGTGAGCGACTTTATGCTGCGAGCGGTATTTACGCCGTCCCAATCCGAAACAAAGAGCAAAACGAGCCCTAATGCCTCAATCGCTCCGCCGACAAGCGAAATAATCAGCAGCCTTCTGAAATTCATTTTGGCGATTTCAGCTTTAATCTCACTGTCGGTTTCCGGAAGTATAAAACGTTTTACACGCTTGAAGAAATGAGTCATTTTTTCACCGCTTTACAATCTTCCACCAGTGAATTGTTAAAATACAGTTCATATTTTACTATATAAATATAAATAATGCAAGAGAAAATATAACAAAAATCACAATATAGCGATAATTTTTTTTATGGCTTTTGCGATATTTAGTGCTTTTCGGGTAAATTCAGCCCCGTTTCTGTGCCGGAAAACATAACGCAGGCGCCCGCTGCCCTTAAAAAGACCCTGAACCCGTTGCGGCGGTAAAAACGGATTGCCCCTTTGTTTTTGCTGCCGCAGGTGAGCTGAACACGGCTGATTCCCTGCCCGCTCAGGTGCGATTTAAGAGCGCAGATAAGCGCTGACCCCGTACCCTTGCCGCGGGCGCAGGCGGTGAGGTTAATATGCAGGTGGGCGGGTGCCGCGGCCGGGCAAAGCCCCTCAAGAGCCAAGACAGCCCGGGCGTAAAGAGCGCGCCTGAGACCGAGACGGTCAGTCTGCGGTATAATATGCCTGCGGAAGTCTCTGAGAAAGGCACGGGTGTTGGCCGCGCAGAAAACATAACCCACCGGGCGGTCATTTTCATCGGCCGCCACAAACGAATCCCCCGCCGCGTAAAGCACATAAGGGTCACAGTAGAGAAGCTCGAGCAGCTCCCTGTCGCGCGTGTCGCGCAATCTGAGCGATGATGTCTCGGCGCAGATTTCGCGCACGGCATCGAGGTCTGAATCTCTGAGAGGCCTTATGGTATATGATTTGCCTGCTGCGTCTGACGCCACACTCTCACCCCGCTTTTTTTAATCGCTGACGATTTTTTCGCTGAGAGCCGACAGCTGCTCCACGGTAAGCCCCGCCGACAAAAGATATTGCTCAGCGGCTTGCCTGAGGTCTGCCGTTTCCATATTGTCAATGCCCAGAAGCTCGCAGAGCACCTGCTGAAGAGTATTGCGCAAAACAATGCCGTAAACAGCCTCGCCCTGCCGTATGCCGTAATAATTTTCAAAGGTTATCATATAATCGCGCGTCACATCCTGCGCGTCACAGCCGGCGAAGCATTCAAGCAAAGCGCAGAACAGCCCTGTGCGGCCCTTGCCCTCCTTGCAGTGGATGAGATACGGCCCGTCATTATCGAGCATAAAAAGCACGCACTCTTTAATTTTGCCGGAAAGCTCGGGGCCGGCGGCATCATAGGTTATTTCGGGGTTGATAACAGCGCAGGTGCTGTAATAACTGCCGGGGAAGGCGCTGAAATCGCGCATTGCCTCGGCGGAATTTTCAAGGTTGATAACCGCCTTTATGCCCGCCTCGCGCATAGCCGCCATGGCATATTTATCCCTGCCGAGAGAAGGGTCTATGGGTGTGCTGCTGCGGTAAATAACACCTTCCTTTATCCCTTTTGCCGAAACCGCGCGGAAATTCGCGAACTGCTCGTCACTGAGACCGGGGTAATCCTCGCGCTTTTCGGAGAAGGTAAGGTTGCGGGCGTTGTATTCATCAATATAGCCGCCCTTGGCGCTCAGGCGGACCTCAACGCTCGGGGTGTCATAGCTCCACCTGTAGCCCGGCTCATCCTCAATCGTTTCCTTAACCGCGACGCCTGCGTCCGAAGCGAAAGAGCCGTAATTGACGGCAAGCGCGACTTTATTATCTTCAAGGTCAAACCTGCATATCATTTCGCCGCTGTCAACATCGGTGTATGAAGTGCCTATGGGCATGCTGAATTCTTTGCCGCCGAAAGACACGGTGATGATATCCCCGGCCTCAAAACCCGCCGCCTGCATCTGCCCCGGGTTTGTGTCGAGAATAATGTTGCCGTGCTTGTTGATTTCTCTGATTGTGAAGGTCACCGGCTGCGCGCTGAGGGTGGAATCCACCTGAGCGGAGCTGCTGACGGCGCCGGAATCGGAAGCGTCGGGACCGCACCCGGTGAAAACAAGAACGAGCATTGATACAGCCGTAACAAGGGATAATATTTTTTTAATCACAGGGGTGCAGCCTCCTTCTGAAAAAAACAAAATTCACGGGAAATCACGGGCTTGCGCGGAATCTATATATATGAAGAAAAGTATACTGTTATATATAGATATAGTATATACGAATATAATATCACATAATCTCCGCCTTATCAACACAGCGAAAAAAATAAAATGAAAAATGCCGAAAAAAGCAGCCCGCCCCGGGTGTTTTTCCGGAAGAATTATAAGAAAAAAAGCCTTTGATTCGTCGTATTTAGACAGATTGCAAAATCTGTCCGATTTTAACCTGTTGACAAGGGAAAAATATAGATTTAAAATTTTAATCAAGGAGGTATGTATTATGAAAAAACATGCATTAAAATCAATTTCATTCATCCTTACACTCTCAATTATTTTTCTGATGGCATTTTCGGCTAACGCCGTAAACTTCAATGAAACCAAGTCAGGCGCGTTCCTCAAAAAATTTGCGGCCGAAAAAGCTCTCAGCATAAAAATCGGCGACATAAACCAAGATCCCCTCACCGTGAGCGACATCGTGCTTTCCGCAAAGCTCAACGATAAAGATGCTCTTGATATAAACGCAAGCGCTCACGCCAAGCTCAGCTTCCTTTCGGCTGACGTATTCTATAACGGCAAAGATCTCACGGCTTATTTCTGGATTTTCAAGGTAAACGCGAATGAGCTTGCCAAAAACTTAACCGGCGGCAACGTTCTCTCGCTGCCTGAGGAACAGCTCGCGGAGATTACAGACGCCTTCAAGAGCATTATCAAACTGGCTGACAGCCCCTTCACCGGAGCCCTGGTCGCAGACAGCATTACCGACACGGTTGAAAAGTTTTCGGTTTCCGCCGTTGCTCTGCTTGCTTCCGCTTCAGGAGCGAATGAAGAGGTAATTCAGCAGGCTATGGCACAGGCAGGCTATGACATCAAAGACAAGACCGACAAAGAGATTAAGGATATGCTTGTGGCAGCCAACAAGGCAGGAGTTCTTCTGCCCGTTTTGAAGGCAGCCGGCTCAACCCTTACACAGGAAGATCTTGACATGTGCATGGAGTATATCTATGACAGCTTCGAGTTCACATTCACCGGCAGCGATGTGAAAGACATTGCGCTCTATGATGAAAACGGCAGCGAGATATTCAGGCTGTCAAAGACAATACCTTTTGAGGTGAAGTCGGTAAGCGCGGGCGAAGGCTCAGTTAAGAAAGCGCCGGTATTCTCAATAGACGCCACAGGATTTATCAGCGGAATAATCGGCTTGATAATAGGCGGACTCGGCTGATAACAAAAAAAAACACATAAATAAGGGGAACCCTTGAGGTTCCCCGCTTTTTTTGCACAGAATAACGCATGATATAAGAATGAAAAAAATGAGAATAATAATAAAGAAAGAAAGAAATCATCGCTCCCCCTGTCGCAGGCAGCGCTCGGATGTGTCACAGTTAACAGCCGCGGCACGCATCCCTGCAACCGCGATATAAAATCAGGCGCTCTTTGGGCAACAAAAAAAGCAGGTCTGTTGACCTGCTTTTTTGTTGGCGCCCCAAATAGGACTCGAACCTATGACACCGCGGTTAACAGCCGCGTGCTCTACCGACTGAGCTATTAGGGC
>JAEELT010000079.1 GCA_016282855.1 Clostridiaceae bacterium
TCGCCCTTGATGTCGTCTATCTTGTCAAGATGCTCTCTTTCCTTTATCTCGATGAGCTTGGATTTGAGCATTTTCATCGCGACCTCGCGGTTCTGATGCTGGCTTCTCTCAACCTGGCAGGCGCAGACAATGCCGGTGGGTATGTGGGTTATACGCACCGCGGAGGAGGTCTTGTTAACCTTCTGGCCGCCTGCTCCCGAGGAGCGGTAATAATCTATTTTAAGGTCGTCGGGGTTTATCTCAACCTCAACCGATTCGTCGATTTCGGGCATAACCTCGAGCGAGGCAAACGAGGTGTGCCTTCTGCCGGAGGCGTCAAACGGAGATATGCGCACAAGGCGATGAACGCCCATTTCACCTTTCAGATAGCCGTAGGCGTTTTCGCCCTCAATGAGCAGCACGGCGGATTTGAGGCCCGCCTCTTCACCGTCGAGGAAGTCCAGCATACTCACGCCGAAGCCCTTTTTCTCCGCCCAGTGCTGATACATGCGCACGAGCATCTGGTTCCAGTCCTGCGCCTCGGTGCCGCCCGCCCCCGCGTGGAAGGTGAGTATGGCGTTGCTGTTGTCGTATTCGCCCGAGAGCAGTGTGGAGAGCGTCATCTGGTCGAGCTTGCTCATAAAGGCATCCACGCCCTGCTTGCACTCGTCAAACATATCGAGGTCTTCCTCCTCGTCCGCGAGCTCAATAAGCACAAGCGCGTCGTCATATTGGGAGCAGAGAGCGGCGTAGGAATCCACCTTGTTTTTCAGCTTGCTGATTCTCTGCTGCACCTTCTGCGAGTTTTCAAGGTCGTTCCAGAATCCCTCGGCGGCAGTCTGCGCCTCAAGGTCCGCTATTTCTTTTTTGAGATTCTCTATGCCGAAGGATTCGCCGAGCCTCACGAGCTTGTCGTGGGTGTTGATGAGCGAGAGTCTCAGTTCTTCAAATTGTATCATAAATCAGTCTCCTGTTTCCGGATAGTTACCCATATTAATGTCATTATATTATAGCAATAAAATAATAATAAGTAAAGAAAAATATTTTTTTACGCCAAGAAGATTGAAATTTTATTCACAATACTGTAATATATATTCTGTATCATTTGATTGAAAAAGAACGACAGGGAGAGGAGCGCTCCTCCCTTCCCGGAAAGAGAATATAATGAATTACGAAAACAAACCCTGCCCCGTCTGCGGAGCTCATCTTCATCAGGAGGATGACGTGGTGGTCTGCCCCGTGTGCGCCACCCCTCAGCACCGCGCCTGCTGGATGGAAAACGGCAGATGCGTAAACGAAGAAAAGCACGCCTCCGGCTATGTCTGGTCGCCGGATGAAACGGCTGTTAACACCGAAGAAATACCGCCCCTGCGTGAGGAGCAGGCGGAGGAAAACGGCGGCAGCATCGTCTGCCCCTACTGCGGCAGCGAGAATCCCTCCTTTGTGCATAACTGCGCGCATTGCGGAGCGGATCTGAACGCCCCTGCGCAGACTGTCTACTGCAACTTCTGCGGCTATGAGAATCCGGAGAAAAGCGTCAGATGCGAGCGCTGCGGCGCCCCTCTTCTGCCCGGCACGGCCAATAATTACGTTCCTTACGCCAATCCCGTTATTATCGACTCAAACGAGAGAATAGGCGAGCTGAGCGCGGGTGAGCTTGCGCTCTATGTGAGAAAGAACCCCGTCAAATATCTCACCGTTTTCAAAAGCATTGAGGAGCATACCGGCGCGGGCTTCAACTGGGCGGCGTTTTTCCTCGGTCCCCTCTGGTTTTTCTACCGCAAGATTTATGCCGCGGGCATAGGCGTAATCCTTGCCATAGCGGGTGTTTCCCTCATTTTCAACGGCGCGATGGAAAAGTCGAGAGTCATTATCGAGCCTTACGCGAACGAGATTCTGGGCGGCACTCTTTCCCGCGAAACGCTTATGATTCTCTGGGGAAAAATGTGGCAGGTTATGGCTCTGCCGATGACCGTCGGCTTCGGCATTCTCATTGCCGTTCAGATTGTCAGCGGTTTTCTCGCCAACAGGACTTATTATAAGAAAGTGCTCTCCGATTTCAGGGTTTTCAACGAGGAAATTCCCGATCCCAATATGCGCCGCTCTTTCATCGTCAGGCGCGGAGGCACCTCGTTCTTCGCCGCTCTCTGCGGATTTTTCACCTATCAGATGGCGGACAGTATCCTGCTTTACATCGCTGATTTTGTGGCGAACAAAATATGATTCAGGCTTACGATTTCTCACCCATACGGAGGAAAAAATATGAAGATTAAAAAGGCGATTATCCCCGCCGCGGGTCTGGGCACAAGGGTGCTGCCCGCGTCCAAGTCCGTGCCCAAGGAGATGCTCAATATCGTTGACAAGCCGGCGATTCAGTATCTTGTTGAGGAAGCGGCAAACTCGGGCATCGAGGATATTCTGATTATCACAAACAGGGGCAAGGGCGTCATTGAGGACCACTTTGACCACTCCTTTGAATTGGAAACTCAGCTCGCCGGCAGGCCCGGCAAGGAGCAGCTCTATGAGAGCGTGAAAAGATGCGCCGACCTTGCCAATATATATTTTGTCCGCCAAAAGGAAACAAAGGGTCTCGCCCACGCCGTTCTGGCAGGCAAGTCCTTCATCGGCAACGAGCCCTTCGCCATCCTCTACGGTGACGATGTGACGATAAATTATGAAGACCCGGTCACCGCCCAGATGTGCCGCTGCTATGAGAAATACGGCAAGGGCATAGTCGGCGTCAAGGCCGTTCCCCGCGAGCTTATTCATCTTTACTGCTCGCTCGGCGTCTCCCCCATTGAGGGAGAGCAGCGCCTGATGAACTGCCATAAAATCATCGAAAAGCCGAAGGAAGAGGAGATAATGTCCCTCTACGCCATCCTCGGCAGAGTTGTTATGCCCCCCGAGGTGTTTGAGCGCATTGAGAAGGGCCTTGCCCAAACGCCCGAAGGTAAGGAGTTTTATCTCACGGATGTGTTCAGCGATATGGGCAGAGAAGGCAAACTTCTCGCCTATGATTTCGACGGCAGACGCTATGATATGGGCAACAAAATGGGCATTATGAAGGCGAACTGCGAGGTCGCCCTCGACCACCCCGAAATCGGCGCCGAATTCAGGGAATACATCAAGGACCTGGCAGGCAGAATTTAACTTAAAATCAGTCTTGCTTTTCACACGGCCGCGCTCCGAAGAGCGCGGTCTTTCTTTTGCCCGAAACGCTCTTTCCTTTGTTTTTCAGCGGGTTTCGCCTGCGGAGAGATTTCCGACA
>JAEELT010000080.1 GCA_016282855.1 Clostridiaceae bacterium
ATTTATGAAAACCGTTGATATAAAAGGGAAAAGATAAAGGGTAACGATTGTATCAACCGTTACCCTATTATGGTGGGCAGGGGTGGATTCGAACCACCGAAGTCGAAGACGGCAGATTTACAGTCGGCTCCCTTTGGCCACTCGGGAACCTACCCAAATATGTAATTGAACGCTACGAACGGTGTGGAGCTGGTGGACGGACTCGAACCCCCGACCTGCTGATTACAAATCAGCTGCTCTACCAACTGAGCTACACCAGCACGGAACGCTCAATTACTATATCATAAAGAATTATAATAGTCAAGTAAAATTTTCAGGAAAATTTATTATGATTAATCGGAAAAATGCTTCCGCTGACTGCCGTGTGCTCTTTTTTTACTCCTGCCCCTCGCTCTCATCTCCCGCGAAGATGTATCCTTCGCTCGGATTATACAGAGCGTAGAAGCCTTCCGGCAACTCCTCTGCTTCACTGTCGAGATGCAGCCAGAATCTGCTGTCCTCGGGTAACTGAGTGAGCAGAGTGCCGGGCGCGTATATAATAAATACATCTGTGTTGTTTATGCCGTAGGGAATGTCACTCTCTATGTATTCCGCTTCTTCATCATAATAATTAAACTTGTCGGTGTCATTCGTTATTGTCATTTCTTCAATTTTTATCCGGTATGAGTCGTTATCGTTTTTCATTGGCTTTGAAAATCTGCCTTCGGCCACCGAGTAATATATTGTTTTATAATCTCTGTCGCTGAATGTGCACAAAAAGCTGCCGTCATCGTTGATTTTAAGCAGTGTGCTCCAGCCGCCTGCGCCGGCCGAAAACCAGTATTCGCGGGGCATTGCCGCAAAGTCAAGGTCTGCGGTGTCCCGTGACGAGTCATCTTGCGCGGCGGCGGATTCATCCGCCTCCGGTGTTTCGTCGGCTTTTTCCGTTGTTTCCTGCGCTTGCGCTTTTTCGGATGATGCTTCCTGCGTTTGCGCTGCCTGCGAAACGGCGTTTTTCACCTTAATGTTTGCCGACACATAAAGCCCGCCGAGCACGGCAACGGCAATGAAAAGTATCGCCACTAGTATTGTAAGCCCTTTGTTCATAATCAGCACTCCTCTGTTTTGTTTAATTTACTGTTTCAATTATAAATCGGTGCATTGATTTTTTCAACCTGCATTGGCCTGAAACGATAAGAAAAGGGGAGAAAAACGGGTGAAAAATCTCTTTCCGGACCCTGAAGCCCGACTCTTAATAAAATCTTAATGCCAAACAAATAAAGGTTTAATCCTTTTGCTATTGACTTGAACCGGATTGGAATTATAATTAGATTGTAAACCGGTTTTGCCTGCGTAGGGCAAGATGTATTATTTTAATCGGAGGACTTCAGATGAAAAAGAGAGTGCCTGTCAGAATGGTTTCCGCTCTTCTTGCGGCTGTTATGCTGTTTTCAGCCGTAAGCTGCGCGCTTACCGGCAAGAAAAAAGAGGAAGATCTGCGCGCGAACCCGCTTGAGATTATCAGCTCTGTGAGCGCATCCGGCATCACAGGCAACCTGATTCCGGCGGATTCATCCTTCAGTATCATTACCAACAGGAATGTTTCCGAGGATACTCTGGCGGATATGATTGCCCTTGAGCCTGAAACAGGGTTTACGCTTGAGAAGGTATCAGATAAAAACTATAAACTTATCCCCGATGAACCGCTTGAGGAATCTTCTCTTGTCAGGGTCAAGGCCGTTTCCGGCAAAAAGACCGCTTACGAATGGGCTTTTCAGACCGACGGTGAGCTGAGGGTCATAGAAGCTTATCCGAAGGGTACTGCCCGGAGAAATTCCGGTATTCAAATTAAATTCTCATTTATGGATCTGGAAAACTTTGAAGAATGCTTCTCTGTTAAGCCGGAGATTGAGGGCAAAATTGTTCAGAACGGTAAATGCATGGTCTTTATTCCCGATGATGATCTGCCGGAAGGCAAATATACAGTTACGGTTTCCGGTGATTTAAAGACCTCCGAAGGCAAGACACTCGGCAAGGATTTCTCTTACACGTTTTTTGTTCTTGAAGATTACGACGGATTTTTAGAAGTCACTTGTTCGGGTCGTAACGAAAATGATTCGTTCCGCTGCAATGAGGTGCCCAAGGCAGTTGTTTCGTCCCGCCGAGATGTCAATATTGACGTTGATTTGCGCAGACTGGATGCTGACGCTTTTGCCACTTGTATTGAAAGAACGGCGGAAAACGGCAGCAATGTACAGCTGTTTGGCATTGATTTTGATAAGCTTGAAAAGGTTGATTCATTCACCCTCACTCCTGACCGAAAGATTGAAGCTGTGAGAGTATACAGCTCCTGTACTTATTATGAATATCCGTCGGTTTATCCCGCGGGTTTCTATGTCGCGTCTTTCTCAACGCCTGAGGGCATAACCGATTATCATCTGTTTCAGGTGAGCGATTACTCTGTGTATGCTCTTTCCGTTGAAGGGTCCGTAACTGTATGGGTGAATGATTCCTCCTCAGGCAAAGCGGCTGCCGGGTGTGATGTTTCACTGGGCTCCGATTCACAGAAGACCGACAAAAACGGCGTGGCTGTTTTTGAGAGCGAAGAAAGAAAAAACGGAGTGCTCAGAATAACCTCAGGGCAGGGCAGTTTTATCACAGCCCTTTCATCTGTTGAGGAGTATGAGCAGCACGATTATTACACCGATCTTTATTTACAGTCCACTCTCTATAATCCCGGTGACACAGTGAAAGTATGGGGCTGCATTGTGCCTAGATACGGCAAGAGAATGCCCGATAAAGTACTGCTTAATTATGAAGATGACAACTATGCCGAGGTTGAGCCGGACAGCAACGGGTGCTTCACGTTTTCATTTGTTTCAAGAAGCTCGAACCGCTCATACGACGAAATACGTCTTATTGCCGAAAAAGACCGCAGACATCTTGATTGCGGCCGTAGCTACTATCGCATAGCTTCATATGAGCTTCCAAAAGCAAAATTTTCAGTTGAAACGGATAAAAACGCGTATTTTGCCGGAGAAGATGCCGAAATAACTGTTACTGCCGCTGCTTTTGACGCAACTCCTATTGTCAATACCGACCTTTCAGTCAATGTTTTCGGCGATGATTACAGCGTTACCACCGATAATAACGGTAAAGCAGTTTTGCGTGCTGAAAACATAGGGAAAAACCGAGAATACTATGATTTCCTTGGCTATGACCTGATAAGAGTGCGCCTTGCAGAGGATGAGGATAATTACTCAAACAATGAAAATACATACAGAGTCATATCAGCGCTCGATTATTATGCCGTAGCGGAGCTTGACAAAGACGACAATCTCACTGTCAAAACTTACAAGGTGGATCTGTCAGAAATCAACGGTATGCCTGACCTTGATTCTCTGAATCTTTATAAAGATGATGTCATCTACAGGGGAGAACCTGTTGATGCTCCGTTCCGCATTGAGGCCGAAGAGAGTTATGAGATAAAAAAAGAAACAGGCAAACATTACAATTATTTCACAAACGAAACCGAAACGGAATACGAATACGAATATGTGAGTGATACTGTGCTGTCAACCGAAAAGTCAACCTCAGGCGGCAGCTTTTCCTTATCACTTGAACCTTTCAGAAAGAATGACGGAAGAATTAACGCGAGGCTCTTCTTTTCACAGGGCGATATTTCTGTAGATACATGGGCTGACAGGAACTTTGAATATATTGATAATCATTTCTTTTTTGGTCATAAAGTTGAGGTTGATAATAATAAAGGTTATAATCCGGGCGAAACTGTCAGAGCACAGATTAAAGATCCGGATGGAAACACTCCTGAGGTCTTTTCCGCTCTGTTTATTACAGCCGCCCCGGATAAGAGAGAAAGCTTTGTCACTTCTTCTCCCGAGGTATCCTTCGAATTCAGCGATGATTACAAAGACTGCGCAAGAGTATTCGCGGCTTTCTTTGACGGTGAAAAGATTATCGGAGTGTTGAGCGCCCCTGTTCTCTCAAATTACAGCTTTGATCTTGATGTGTCCGTAAAGGCCGACAGGCAGTCTTACGCGCCGGGCGATGAGGTGAGCCTTGATATAGCCGTAACCGATAAGCAGGGCAAGCCTGTTTTGTGCGGCGGAGTCACCAATGTTGTGGATGAGGCGCTTTTCACCGTCGCTCACGACAGTCCCGAGGTGTATATGATCAAATGGGAGGATTTCTACACTCAGGAATATGTCTCCACCTGGACATGCGTTTATGATGGCGGAGACGGCTCAGGAGGAGGAGACGGCCCGGAATCATACAGAACAGATTTTGAGGATACACCGTTTTTTGAGACTGTTGCAACCGGCAGAGACGGCGGGGCAAATGTTAAATTCACTCTGCCCGATTCTGTCACAAGCTGGCATATAACGGTCAAGGCGCTTGACAGTGAGGGCCGCAGCGGATATGCTGAGATAAGCGTGCCCGCTACTCTTGATTATTATCTCAGCACAACAGGCACGGATATTTTCTGTGAAAAGGATGATGTCTGTGTTGCGGTGAAAGCGCTCGGCAAATCGCCGGAGACTCTCGGCGAAAGCACCTTTACCGCATCTGTCATCTGCCCCGACGGGAAAGAGAGGGGCGACGGGCTCACAGCGAAAGCAGTGCCCGGTGCTTACGCTCAGTTCAATTTCGGCAAGCTTGAAGCCGGCCCATATAAAGTACGCATTACAGCAAAGTGCGGCGAATATAAGGATGCTGTTGAGCAGGAAATAACCGTTGTTAATTCAAAGGTCACAACCGCCGTGGTTTCCGAGCGTGAGCTTACAAGCGGGCAGGGCATAGAGCTTGATACGCTTTACAGGGCGGATATCAGACTTGTTGACGCAAAATATACGGAGTATAACAGAATTATAAATAAGCTGTATTCTCTTATCGGCTCAAGGTCAGATATGAAAGTTGCCAGGGATTTCGCCCGGGACTGGCTTGCCGGCAGAGAATATGTGCCCGAAAGTTGCTCCGGATCCTGGTATAACGACTCCGAAACTGAAGAAAAAGATATAGAGCTTATCGCAAAGCATTATGCGGCATTCTCCGATTCAATCGATGAATTCAAGCCTACGGCTGATGTTTTTTCCGACAACGAAATCTCCGCTTTTACAAAGGAGGAGCAGATAATATACTGCGCGTTGCTCGCGCTTGATAATGAACCTGTCATTTTAACACTTGATGCGCTGAATAAAGAGTATGCTTCACTCCCGGACACTCAGAAGGTCTGGCTCGGCATCGCGTATGCATTCGCAGGCAGGTATGATAAGGCGAAGGAAATCCTTTCGGAGGCTTATGGTTGGCTGAAGACGGAAAAAGGGCTTTTGTATTACCCGGATGATAATGCCTACACTTCTGAATACTTAACCTCGCTCATAGCTCTGCTTGCTTTCAAAACGAACTCGCCCGAAGGCGAAAAGCTTGTAAAGAGCCTCGCGAACGGTGATTACAGACATTATCTGCCGGTGTATGAAATCATAACCTATGTCCGTTTGTATATCGGCAGCACGGTCACCGCTGACAGCGTTGATATAAAGCTCGGCAGCAAAACGGTAAAAGCCGGATTTCTTTCCAGTGAGGGCTATCATATTTCGCTCACGCCGGAGGAGCTTAAAAACGCCGTGTTTGAGCTTAACGGCTGTAATGTAAATGCAATCTGCAGGTATTATTCTTCTGTTGATACTGCGTCGCGCGAAAGCAAAGACGGCGCTCCGGTAGAGGTGGATATGCCGGAACAGATTAAAAAAGGCGAGACATTCAACATGAAGTTTACTGTCAGCGCTGAAGACAAGCACAATCTCCTGACTCTCGATTTTGTGCTCCCCGCGGGTATAATCTCCCCCGGCAACTACAGTGTAGAGGAGGAGGAAGCCCGCAAATATTCCGGTCAGGATGATTTGCCTGACGGCAGAACTTTCCATCTTAATCTGTACGGCTCCGATGTATATACGATAACCGTGCCGTGCAAGGCAGTCTTCTCGGGAGACTTTGTGCTCGAGAGCTTTGCAGTGACCGAAGGAAGAGTCTTGCACATCGCAGAGGAAAGAAACATAACAGTAAAGTGATTACAATCTCATAAAGCAGGCCGCACACTTCCCGGTGTGCGGCTTATCTTTGCGAGCCTGAAATAATCCGCGGCATAAAAATCCGGAACAATGCGAAAACTGCGGGCACGGATACATCCGGACCGCCGTTTTTTATTTTTCGTCTGCCGAAAAAAGCTTGACAAACGCCGAATTTCGAAATATAATGATTTTGCACAAGCAAATTGTGCAAAATCAAATTAACGGAGATAATTACCCATGCAGGACAGTTTTGATTTGCTCAAGCTGAAAAACCAGGTTTGCTTTCCTTTGTATGCCTGTTCAAAAGAGCTTATAAGGCAATACGCGCCTTTTCTTAAGGAGCTTGACCTGACATACACTCAGTATATTGTGATGATGGTTCTGTGGGAAAAGGAGTGCGTTTCCTCCGGCGAGCTTACCCGATGCCTTCATCTTGATTTCGGCACCCTCACTCCCGTGCTTAAGCGGCTGGAGAGTTCCGGCTATATCACAAGGCGCAGATCCCCTGAGGATGAACGCACGCTGATAATCTCGCTGACCGGCGATGGCAGAGCGCTGCGAAACAAAGCGGTTAATATTCCGCCGGCAGTTGCTGAGTGTGTCGGTCTCGACGCTCAGGAGTTAAAAACACTTTATATGCTTCTTTATAAGGCTCTTGCCAATATGGAAGCCCGTGACAAACAATAAAGAACAGGCAGGGGGAGAGAAAAAATGAATATACAGCGTTATATGACACGCGGCGTTATCAGGGTGGTCACGGATTCACTGCGCGCCACATCGCGTAATAAGGCGGAAAGCGCATTTATGAAAGATTTCGCCAAGGCGTCGCGGCAGGCCTCCAAAAAGAGATATGCTGCCGAGAAAAAAGGGGAGCATATACCGCCGTTTCTTATCGCCAGCATTACAAGCGAGTGCAACCTGCACTGCGCGGGCTGCTATTCCAGAAGCAATAACGCCTGCTGTGATTCAAAACCGGTAAACCTTCTCAGCTCTGATGAATGGGAAAAAAAATTCTGTGAGGCTGATGAACTAGGAATCAGCTTCATACTGCTCGCGGGCGGTGAGCCGCTTATGCGTTTTGACGTTATCTCGCAGGCGGCAAACCACAAAAGCATTATGTTCCCCGTTTTCACAAACGGTACGTTTCTCAGCGACAGAATCATAGATACCTTTGACCGTAACAGGAATCTTGTGCCGATTATCAGCCTTGAGGGCGACAGGCAGACAACCGATGCCAGAAGGGGCGAAGGCGTCTATGACAAGGTTACCGGAGCTATGGAAAAAATACGCGGCAGAAATATGATTTTCGGCGTGTCAGTCACAGTCACCACCGAAAACATCACCGGGGTTTTCTCAGATGAATTCCTCGACAATCTCTACAAACTCGGATGCAGGGCAGTTATCTATGTTGAATATGTGCCCGTTAATGATGATTCATCTGAGCTCGCTCCGGGCGAGGAAGAGCAGAAGCTTATACTGAAATCCGTCAGGCGTCTCAGGCGCAGAAAGAAAGGGATGGTTTTCATTTCTTTCCCCGGTGATGAAAAAAGCTCGGGCGGCTGTGTTGCCGCGGGCCGTGGCTTCTTTCATATCAACGCCCACGGCGGCGCTGAGCCCTGCCCGTTTTCGCCGTATTCCGATATTAATGTGCGTGATACTTCCCTGCGTGAGGCGCTGCGTTCACCGCTTTTCAGGGTGCTGCAGGCTCAAGGGCTGCTCAGCGATGACCATATCGGCGGCTGTACGCTTTATATGAACAGAGACAAGGTTGAAGCAATTATAAATAACGGGGGAAAAGAAAATGGATAAAATAATTGTTGACAAATCAAAGTGCGTCGGGTGCGGCGAGTGCGCGCGCGACTGTGTAGCGTCTGCGATTTATGTTGACGGCGGCAAGGCGCACTTAAGAACCGGCTGCATTGAGTGCGGCCACTGCTTTGCCGTTTGCCCTGCCGGGGCAATCACTATGAGCAGTTACAGCGCGGATGACTGCGGAGAGGTTGTACCTATGACCGCAATAGACAGCGGCACGCTTTTGCAGGCGATGAAAAGCAGAAGAACAATAAGGCAATTCAAGGATGAGCCGATTGACAGAGAAATGATTGATAAGATTCTCGAAGCGGGCAGATATGCTCCTACAGGCGCCAACTCACAAAATGTTGCTTTCACCATCCTCGGCTCAAAGCAGGAGTCGATAGAGCGTGAATGCGTTTCACTTTTCCGCAAAGGTGTCGGAATCGGCGCAAAGTTTTCGGCTTTTCTTAGAAATATGGATATAAACGATTCGTTTTTCTTCAAAAAAGCCCCGCTTGTAATTGTCGTTTCGGGTCACGACGCGGTCAACGCAACTCTTGCGAGCGCCTATATGGAGATTGAGGCAAACAGCCTGGGTCTCGGAGTCCTTTACAGCGGCTTTTTCTGCTCTGCCGCCAAAATGCTGCCAAAGGTCAGAAAAGCTCTTAACCTGCCCAAGGGACACACTCCCGTAACCTGCATGATTTTCGGCTGGCCCGATGTTAAATATAAGCGTG
The DNA here is from genome assembly GCA_016282855.1 of Clostridiaceae bacterium. Taxonomy (GTDB): domain Bacteria; phylum Bacillota; class Clostridia; order Oscillospirales; family Acutalibacteraceae; genus CAG-177. Next base: position 8,600 of record JAEELT010000080.1, read on the forward strand.
TTCCGCCGAGAAAAGAAAGAAAAGTAACTGTTTTATGATTTAAGAATTCAGGAAGGAGATAATAACATGAATATCGCAATCCGCTACTACACAAGATCCAAAAAAGGCAACACCAAAAAGCTTGCCGGCGCTGTTTCGTCCGCGGTTGGTCTGCCGGCTGCCGACGTGTCGCAGGACCTTGATGAAAAGGTTGACCGCCTGTTTCTCATTAACGCTATGTACGGCGCCGATATCGACACCGAGGTTAAGGAATTTCTCCGCAGAAACAGCGGCAAAATCGGCGAAATAGTAAACTTCAGCACCTCCGCCATAGGCAGCTCTACCGTGAATGCCGTTAAGAAAGTTGCCGACAGCCTCGGAATCCGTTTAAGCGAAAAAGAGTTTCACTGCAGAGCGTCATGGCTTCTGCTCAACAAAGGGCTCCCTTCAGATGAGGATTTAAGGCGTGCGGGTGAGTTTGCCCTTTCACAGTGCGAATAAAAATACGGAGATAAAAAAATGACGAAAAATGAAATGAAAACTCTGCTTGCCGCTCAGCAGGGCGAGCTTGACGCAGTGCTTATGTATAAAAAACTCGCTGATACCGTAAAGGACCCCCGTGACAAAGAAACTTTCCTGCGCCTCGCCGCCGAGGAGGGGCGTCATGCCCGTGTGTTTGCCGGGCTCACAAATAAGGTTCTCAAGCCGAAAAAGGCGCTTTCCGTAGCGGTACCTCTTCTTTACAGAGTAATAGGCAAAAAACGCCTGTACCCGATAATCGCGAAGTCGGAATACGGCGCCGTTGACACTTACAAACCGGTAGCAGAGCGTTTCCCGGAAATTGAGAGCGTGAAAAATGATGAGAAACGCCACGGCGACACCGTAACTGCACTGCTCGGTAAATAAGTATGCGTGATAATACTGTGAAGCTTTATCACACGAGCCGGGAGATAATAAAAAAACCCGATGTCAGCCGCGGAAGGCGCAACGCTGACTTCGGCCCGGGGTTTTATCTCAGTGATGATATCGGATTCTGCGGAAAATGGGCAAACGAGAGAAAGATTTATATTAACTGCTACACTCTCGATTTAAGCGGCCTTAATGTGAAACGCTTTGATTTAAACGGGGAATGGTTTGAATATATCAAAAGAAACCGCGCCGGATGCCACGATATGTATGCCGGGGCGGATGCTGTTATCGGGCCGGTGGCAAATGACACCCTGTTTAACACTTACGGAATTATAACAAGCGGCTTGCCTGAAAACTCTCAGGCGCTTAAACTGCTGAGCATAGGCAGCAGATACACTCAGGTGACTGTAAAAACACAGGCAGCGGTTTCCCGCCTTGAATGGACCCGGGTCATAAAGCTGACGCACGATGAAATAAAAGAATACTCCGTTTTGCTCGGCAAAGAAGAATCGGAGTATCAGAGTGCGTTTATATCGGCTTTGAAGGAGCTTGGATTATATCCGGATAATGATGAATGAATGTGCGGGTTTATTATAGAAAGTGAAAACGATTGTTTTGCTCGTAAATTCATCCGCTTTGCCGCTCCTCCTTCCCCCATCAAGCCTTACGGCTTGCCGGGGACCACATATTATCAACCGTGCAGGTTCATATTTGTATGTATAAAAGAAGCAGACCAAACGGTCTGCCTCTTTTATGGTGCGGGTAACAGGGCTTGAACCTGCACGGTTGCCCACAAGATCCTAAATCTTGCGTGTCTGCCAATTCCACCATACCCGCGTATGTTGCGCAGATGATTATAACTTATATTTTCGTAATAATCAAGCCTTGCGTTTGCTTTTTACTGAGCCGCGGCACCGTCACATACGTACGGTGCCGCCGCGTTATATTATTCTGCCAGTGCCTGCTCTTTTTCTTCGAGGGCGCTGTGGCGGCGCTTGAGCTCCGCCTCTATCATAAGCTTTGTATCTTTGTTATCCTTTACGAAGGAAATGACAATAAGATACAGCACCTGACCTATAACCGGGCCTACCATAAATATCGGCCACACCCATTTGTTGTAAAGCGCGCCCTGCATGTAGTTTTTCTTGCTGCTGTCATATTTAAGGGCGTTGAGTATCAGACCGCTTAGCAGGAGAGTGGCAGCCGAGGCAATCTTCGTGGTGAAATTCTGCATTGAGAATGAAATACCTTCTGTGCGTTTGCCTGTCTTGTATTCAACCTCGTCAATGGAGTCGCTTGTAAGCGAGCGATGGGCAATATCCATCATGTTTGTGGGCACGTTGACTATCGCCATGAGCGCCATAACAGCGTAAAAGCGCGGCACTGAGCCTATGCCTATGGTGAACGCGATTATTCTCAGCACTATGTTTGTAATCTGGGCGATAAGCAGTATCTTTTTCATTCCGCCGAATTTCTTTGCCACTTTTGTGGCGAAGAACATGGCGAGCGCTCCTATCGCGCCGGTCATTACAGAGTAAACAACCTGAGTTGTCGGCCCGTCAAACGACGCAAATCCGAAGTTGAAGCTCTCCCTGCTTTCAAAGAAATATGCCCAGGGGAGAAGTGTCTGCGTGGTGTCTTTGAAAAACCTCGCGAGTGAAATCAGCAGCAGGGTTTTGTTGTGCCTGAGCACAAAGATGGCTTCGAGTATGCTCTCTTCACTTCTGGGGGCTTCCACATTTTCCTTCATGCGGTGTGCGGTCATGGAAAGGAGCTGACCTCCGAATCCGAAAATCACGCCGAACATGGCAAATATTGCCACATCACCCATACCAAAGGAGTTGGTGCATATTGAGCGCAGTATCTGAAAAGCGCCTGCCAATGTCGCGCCTGCGCCTGCGCCTATTGAAACCCACTGCGCCACCTTGCCTCTCTCCTCGGAGCTCGGAGAGGAAACGGCTACCATTCCCCACAGGGCGGTATCCTGGAAAGAGTAAAACAGGTCAAAAATCAGGTATTCCGCGCAGATTATGATTACCGCGGCTTTGCTGTTGCCGTAGGGCATGAACATCAGCGCAGAAATCACGCCGATAACGGGGGGAGTGAACAGCACAATCGGCCTGAGCTTTTCACCGTTTTTGAATCTGTGCTTGTCAACCATAGCGCCTACGATAGGGTCATTCACAGAGTCCCACGCCCTGGATATGCTTGTGATTATTCCGACTACCACCGAGTTTATTCCGAGTATGCTCGTCATAAAGTAGAACAGCCAGCCGGATACATATCCGTATGAGATGTTCTGACCCGCAAGGCCGGTGGAGTAGGCAAGCAGTTTGCCGTTTGTCACATAAGTCCGTTTTACGGGCTCATCGGCAGTTACGGTGACTTTCTTGTTTTCTTCCATCTTTTATTCCTCCGTGGCGGCTGCGGCAGGCTCGCAGTCTGCCGTGTTATACTGTGCGGAATTCACTTTTCTTACATAGTCATATACGGGCTCAAGGCGTTTCTTGGTAAGCGGGAATACCAGGTAAAGAATAAAAATCAGTGAGTAGGTGACCGCGGGAATTGCGGTGCATACCTTAAGGATGCCTTCGCTCACGCCCGGCACAAATCCGGCATTTGACATCTCTTCCACTCTGTAGCCGATTCTGCCGAGCAGCATAAGTCCGCCGTAGTCAGCGGCAGTCTGACCGAGCTTCCTGCAGAAGGTATATACAGCGTAAATGGCGCTCTCACTCTTTATGTGAGTCTTGTATTCCTGATAGTCTATAACATCGGCAACAACCGCCCAGTTGGTGATTGAAATAAATGAATAGCCGAAGCCTATTACAAAGAGCAGAGCTATGAAAATCATCGGGCTGTCCTGCGAGGGCTTGATTATATATGTGAGGATTGCGGCCGCAGCGGCAAAGAATCCGCCGAGCGCGCTGAGCTCCTTTTTGCCGAATTTCTTAACGAGTTTCGGCACGAAAGGTATCATTATAGCCATTGGCAGGTACTGAGCTATAGTGCCGAGCACCGAGAGATTGGTGTTGCAGAAGTAGTTCTTATAGAGATACTGGTTGAGTGATGCAAACTGAAGCTGGCCGCTGATAAGAATGCCCGTGAGTGCGAGTATCACAAACGGTTTGCTCTTGAGCATACCGAGGTAGGTCTTTTTCATATTTACCTGGGGGTTTGCCTCGGAGCGCACTCTCTCTTTGGTTGTGAAGTAGCAGGAGTAATAGAATAATATGGAAAGAACGCCCATTGCCACGGCAAAAAGGAACATACCCTTTGCGTTGGCCACATTGTATGTTTCGCCGTTAGCCTGCTCAACCTTGGTATAAATGATGAACGGGGCAAGAAGCAGGGGAGCGGCTCCGCCTATACCGCCGCCTATGGTTCTGAATGTGGAGAGCAGTGTCCTGCCGTCCGGGTCATCGGTTATGACAGAGGCAAGTGAGCCGAAGGGCACGTTCATGCCGGTGTAGAGCATGCCGAAGGCAATGTAGGTTACGTATGCGAACAAAAGAAGGAGAGCATCGCTGCTTGTGAACCTTCCGATATTAAAGAAGCAGATAATCTGAGAGAGCCCGAGGGGTATCGCCACATATTTGAGGAACGGTCTGAATTTTCCGTCCCTGCTCGGCCTCCTCTTTGCCACAAGCGCACCCCACATAGGGTCGTTTATCGCGTCCCATAACCTGGTGAAAAGGAAAAGGTTTGCCGCCTTGCCTGTTTCGATTTTAAGCACGTCTGTGTAAAAAACCTTAAGGAATGAAGATACATAGGTGAGCACAAACAGGTTGCCCGCGTCGCCGAGCATATATCCCATTCCTTCTTTTATGCCTATCTTGTTGGGATGAGCGCTTTCGGGTAAAGTCCGGTTAACTTTTTCTTTTGACATTGTCATCACTCCCATGTGTGCATTATATCATAAGGAAATAAATAATTCAAATAATAATAATCTTATATGAAAAAAATATATAAAACTGTTGACAACCACAATATGTTGTGGTAAGATAATGCGGCAACAACAAATTGTAGGAGATATTTGCTTTTATGAATATACAGGGACTGCAGAAACTCACTCTTCTTGATTTCCCCGGCAAAATGGCGTGCACCGTATTCACGGGAGGCTGCAATCTGAGATGTCCGTTTTGCCACAATTCGCCTCTCGTGATAAATCCTCCCAAAGAGCCGGCTTACTCCGTGCAGGATATAGTCGATTATCTCAATACCCGCAGAGGCAGGCTTGAGGGCGTGGCAATCACGGGCGGCGAGCCGCTTATGCAGCCCGATATCGCCGACTTTATTTCAAGGATAAAATCAGAGGGCTTCGCCGTGAAACTGGATACAAACGGCACCTATCCCGATAAGCTTAAAATGCTGGTAAACGAAAACCTTGTTGATTATGTCGCCATGGATGTCAAATCCGGCAAAAGCGGTTACTCTCAGTGTGTCGGCATAGGCGGCTATGACCTGTCAAAGGTGAGCGAAAGCATTGATTTTCTCAAAGAGGGCAGGGTCGATTATGAGTTCCGCACAACCGTTGCCAAAGGCCTTCATACGGATGAGGATATAGAGGAGCTCGGTCAGTGGCTTACCGGCGCGCGCCGCCACTTTTTGCAGGCGTTCAAGGATTCGGGCGAGCTTATCGGCTTCGGCCTTGAACCCTTTTCCAAGCAGGATATGCTCCATATGCTTGACATAATGAAAAAATATATTCCGGACAGTGATGTCAGAGGAATCTGATATAAATACACAAAATACACCATATTTGGGCTTAAAACCAAAAAAAGTGAAAAATAATCACAATATATTGTGATTTTCTATTGACATACACCCCATATTTTGATATTATTACTACTGTTGTATAATGACGAAAGGAATGAGAAATTTTATGTACCAAGTCAGAAAAAGAGACGGCAGCACAGCCGAATTCAATGTTGCCAAGATATCCGAGGCAATCAGAAAGGCGTTTGAAGCCCAGGAAAAGCAGTATGTGCCTTCCACAATAGATTTCCTTGCCCTTAAGGTGACCGCGGATTTCGAGCCGAAAATCAAGGACGGCTTTATTTCCGTTGAAGATATTCAGGACAGCGTAGAAGAGGTTCTCGGCGAAGCCGGCTATGCCGATGTGGCAAAATGCTACATTCTCTACAGAAGACAGAGAGAGAAGCTGCGCAATCTCAAATCCACCATACTTGACTATAAAGAGCTTGTAAACAGCTATGTCAATGTTACCGACTGGAGAGTAAAAGAGAATTCCACCGTTACCTACTCCGTAGGCGGTCTCATCCTTTCAAACTCCGGCGCCATTACCGCCAACTACTGGCTGAGCGAAATCTATGACGATGAAATAGCCAACGCGCACAAGAATGCCGATATTCATCTGCACGATCTTTCAATGCTTACCGGCTACTGCGCCGGCTGGTCGCTCAAGCAGCTCATTCAGGAAGGCCTCGGCGGCGTTACCGGCAAGATTACATCTGCCCCCGCAAAGCATCTTGCCACTCTCTGCAACCAGATGGTCAATTTCCTCGGCATCATGCAGAATGAATGGGCGGGTGCTCAGGCTTTCTCATCCTTCGATACTTACCTTGCTCCTTTCGTAAAATATGACAACCTCAATTATGATGAGGTTAAAAAGTGCATCGAGTCCTTCATCTACGGTGTGAACACACCCTCGCGTTGGGGCACTCAGGCACCCTTCTCAAATATAACCCTTGACTGGACCGTACCTGCCGACCTCGCTGAGCTCAACTGCATAGTCGGCGGCAAGGAGATGCCATACAAGTACAAAGACTGCAAGGCTGAGATGGATATGATTAACAAGGCCTTCATTGAGATTATGATTGAGGGCGACGCCAACGGCAGGGGCTTCCAGTATCCCATCCCCACCTACTCCATCACCCGCGATTTTGACTGGTCCGAAACAGAAAACAACCGTCTTCTCTTTGAGATGACTTCCAAATACGGCACTCCCTATTTCTCAAATTACGTAAACAGCGATATGGAGCCCAGCGACATCCGCTCCATGTGCTGCCGTCTGCGTCTTGACCTTAGAGAGCTTCGCAAAAAGAGCGGCGGCTTCTTCGGAAGCGGCGAGAGCACCGGCTCCGTAGGCGTTGTTACAATCAATATGCCCAGAATCGCCTACCTTGCCGAGAACGAAGAGGAATTCTTCAAGAGACTCGACAAGATGATGGATATTTCGGCCCGTTCTCTCTCCATCAAGAGAAAGATTATCACCAAGCTTCTTGATGAAGGTCTCTATCCCTATACCAAGCGCTACCTCGGCACCTTCGAGAATCACTTCTCCACAATCGGTCTTGTCGGTATGAACGAAGTCGGCCTCAACGCCAAGTGGATAAGAGCCGATATGACCGACCCGAAATGCCAGGAGTTCACCAAGAAAGTGCTTAACCACATGAGAGAGCGCCTGAGCGACTATCAGGAGCAGTACGGCGACCTTTACAACCTTGAGGCAACTCCTGCAGAGTCCACCTCTTACCGTCTTGCGAAGCACGACGTCAAGAAGTACCCCGGTATCATCACCGCTTCAAAGGACACTCCTTATTACACCAATTCCTCCCACCTTCCCGTCGGCTACACAGACGATGTGTTCTCGGCTCTTGATATTCAGGATGAGCTCCAGACTCTCTACACCTCCGGCACTGTTTTCCACGCTTTCCTCGGCGAAAAGCTTCCGGACTGGAAAGCCGCGGCAGACCTTGTCAGAAAGATAGCCGAAAACTACAAGCTTCCTTATTACACTCTTTCTCCCACCTATTCCGTATGCCGTAACCACGGCTACATCAAGGGCGAAGAATATGAGTGTCCCGACTGTCACGAGGCTACCGAGGTTTATTCCAGAATCACCGGTTATTACCGCCCCGTGCAGAACTGGAACGAAGGCAAGACTCAGGAATACAAAGACCGTAAGGTTTATGACCTCGGTCACTCCGTGTTCCACACTCACGATACCTCATGCGCCTGCTGCGGTGAGGATACAAGCGCAAACGGCGCAATTCTTCCCGACGGAGTATATCTCTTCAAAACTCCGACCTGCCCCAAGTGCAAGATAGCGGCTCCCAAGCTTCAGGATGCGGGCATTCAGTTCAATGAAATAAACGCTTATGAAAATGAAGAGCTCGCAATCGCGCTCAATATCAGAACCGCTCCCACGCTTGTTGTGGTTGAAGACGGGAATATCGATATTTACTCAGATCTTGCCGCTATTCTTGAATTTGCGGAGAACGTAAAGAAGGCATAAACACTATGTATGACATAATAGTCGTAGGCGCGGGGCCCGCAGGTTTGACTGCGGCCCTGTATGCCCGCAGAGCAAATAAAACCGTACTTGTGCTTGAGCAGAGCACTTTCGGCGGTCAGGTAACATTTTCTCCGCAGATAGAGAATTACCCCGGCTTTATCTCAATGAGCGGCAATGAGTTTATTGACAAGCTTGTTGACCAGGTTCTTGAGCAGGGCGCGGAAATTGACCTCAGGACAGTAACCGGTATCAGAGACAACGGCGACACCAAAACCGTAGTCACGCCGAAAGGTGAGTTTGAGGCAAAGGCAGTGATACTTGCCACCGGTGTTAAGCACAGAGAGACCGGCCTTGCAAGCGAGGAAAGGCTCGTCGGTCACGGAGTTTCGTACTGTGCCGTTTGCGACGGCGCTTTTTACAGGAACAAGACCGTAGCCGTTCTCGGCGGAGGCAACTCCGCTCTGCAGGAGGCTGTGCTGCTCAGTGAACTCGCTTCAAAGGTTTATATCCTGCAGGACCTTGATTTCTTTACCGGCGAAGCCAGGCTCGTTGAGAAAATCAATTCAAAAGACAATGTTGAAGTGATAACCGGCTGCCTGCTTTCCGATATTCTCGGCGAAGAAGCCGTTACCGGAGTTGAGATAACCAAAAAGGCCGATTCTTCAAAACAGGTTATAAATGTTGACGGTCTTTTTGTTGCAATCGGTCTTATCCCCGACAATGATAAGTTTGCCGATATTACGGAGCTTGACGATTACGGCTATTTCAATAGCGATGAAAACTGCCTCACGCGCACGCCCGGTGTGTTTGTAGCGGGCGACTGCCGCAAAAAGAGAATAAGGCAGATTACAACCGCGTCGGCGGACGGTGCAACAGCCGCGCTCGCCGCATGCAGATATATAGACTGAATAATCGGGAAACGCTGAGCAGCAAGCCTGTCCGGTGTTTCCTTTTATCTTTAATGAGGTGATTCTTTGAATTTCGATCAGGCGGTCAGCCGGTATTTATCCGACCCGCGCGACAGTGTGCTTTATGAGGTCGCAAAGGAGCTTTGCGGCGAGCTTAAGCTGTCTGAAAAGATTAAAATGATTTCGGGGCAGAAATTCTTCCTGCGAAACGGCTATGATTTAATAACCAAAGGGCAGAAATATAACTGCCGCCCCTGCCTGAGCGGAGGTATCAGGCGCCTCGGCATACCGCCTGTCGCATTTTCAGACGGGCCCAGGGGAGTGGTTATGGGCAACAGCACCTGTTTCCCCGTCTCAATGTCGAGAGGCGCGTCTTTTGATGATGAGCTCGAATATGAAATCGGCAGCGCTATTGCTGATGAGGTGAGCGCACAGGGCGGCAATTATTTCGCCGGTATATGCATAAATCTGCTCAGAAATCCGCGCTGGGGCAGAGCCCAGGAGACATACGGCGAGGACCCTTACCTTCTGTCAAGAATGGGCGCTTCGCTCACAAAGGCTGTGCAGGACAAGGGCGTTATCGCCTGCCCGAAGCATTACGCGGTCAACAGCATAGAGAATATCCGCTTTGATGTGAATGTGCTTTGTGATGAGAAGACCCTGCACGAGGTTTATCTGCCTCACTTCAAGGCCTGTATTGACGCGGGCGCTATGTCAATAATGGGTGCCTACAATCTTTTCAGAGGGGATCACTGCTGCGAAAGCAAGTATCTTCTCAAAGATATCCTGCGCGATAAATGGGGATTCACGGGCTTTACCATTTCGGATTTTCTTATGGGTGTGAGGAGCGCTTCCAAAGCTCTTAAAGCAGGGCTTGATATTGAAATGCCGCAGATTATGCACTATGCCTCTCTGCCTGCCGCGCTGAAAACGGGTAGGGTAAGCCGCTCGGATATTGACGCATCCGTTCAGAGCGTACTGAGAGGGCTTATAAAAATTACTCCGAAGCTTAAGCCCGCTCCAATGAGCTCAGTCGCGTCATCCGAGCACGCGTTGCTTGCAAGGAGAGCCGCCTGCGAAGGGACAGTGCTTCTCAGAAATGACGGCACTCTGCCTCTTTCCCCCGATACAAGAATTGCGGTTATAGGCAGATACGCCGATAAAATAAATGTGGGCGATCACGGCTCAAGCTCGGTTGCCGCGCCCTATATCGTAACGCCATACGAAGGGTTGTGCAATGAATTCGGGCAGGAAAAGGTTGTGCTTTGCGAGGGCACCGATTTCTCTTCAAAAATAAATGAAATAAAGAGCTGCGACGTTGTCCTGCTGTGTGTGGGAAGCGATTATAAGCAGGAGGGCGAAAACCTGGCCAATTTCTCAAAAAGCGACAAGACCACCGAAAAGGCAATGGGCGGCGACCGCTATTCCCTGCGAATACCCGAAGAAGAGGTTGAGCTGATTCACAGGGCCTGCCGTGAATTTGACAAAGTGATTGTCAACATAATCGGCGGCAGCGCCTACATAATTGAGGAATGGAAAGAAGAAGCCGCGTGCATTCTGCACTCTTTTTACAGCGGTATGGAGGGCGGAAACGCCCTTGCGGAAATTCTCTCGGGCAAGGTCAATCCGTCCGGTCATCTGCCGTTTACAATCGCGAAATCAGAGGATGACTATCCCGATTTCCTTTTCCCGGGCTCAAAGACCAGGGATATAATTTACGGTTATCATCACGGCTACACTCTGCTTGACAGAGACGGCAAAAAGGCCGCTTACCCGTTTGGCTTCGGCCTTTCCTACACAGAGTTTAAGTATTCGGATATAAGCTGTTCGCACTCAGGGAACGCTTATCTTGTTTCACTCAAGGTTGCCAATACAGGAAACGCTGACGGCAAGACCGTGGTTCAGGTTTATGCAGGCGCGGAAGGTGAGCAGGCTCTGAAACTACTCAAAGGTTACAAAAAAATCTTCCTGCAAAAGGGTGAAAGCAGGGATATTACAATTGAAATACCCGAAAAGGACCTTAAGTTTTATAATCCCGATAACGGGGAATGGTACCTTGCCAGCGGCTACACCTTTTATGTGGGGCAGGATAGTGAAGACGCAATGAAAGGGGAGATAAGACCGTGAGCCTGTTTATAGGTATAGACCTCGGGACCTCGGCGGTGAAGATAATACTTACAGACGAAAAGGGAAGTATTCTCAAAGCCGTCTCGCGTGAATATCCTCTGTCATTTCCTCATCCTCAGTGGAGCGAGCAGAATCCCGAAGACTGGTGGAACGCCGTGCAGTCCGGCATCGAAGAACTTATTGACGGCACCGACTCACATGATATAAAGGCAATCGGCTGCGCCGGGCAGATGCACGGGCTTGTGATGATGGATGAGTCCGGCAATGTGCTTCGACCCGCAATTCTCTGGAACGATACCCGCACGGGCAAGCAGAATGATTATCTTAACAATACAGTGGGCACCGAAAAGCTCCGCTCGCTTACCGGCAACATTTCATTCGCGGGCTTTACCGCTCCAAAGGTTTTGTGGGTGAAAGAAAACGAACCCGACATCTTTTCAAAATGCAGAAAAATCTGCCTGCCCAAAGACTATATAAACTACAGGCTTACCGGGGTTTTCGCAACCGATGTAAGCGATGCCTCGGGCACGCTTTACTTTGATGTTGAAAAACGCTGCTGGTCTGATGAAATGCTCGGCATTCTCGGCATTGACAGGTCCTTCCTGCCCGGCGTTTTTGAGAGCTCCTGCGTGATAGGCAAAACACATATTTGCGGGCTCTCGGCCGATGTGGTCGCAGGCGCGGGTGATAACGCGGGCGCTGCTATAGGCACCGGCACTTATGAATCTGGCAGGTGCAACATTTCGCTCGGCACAAGCGGCACGGTTTTCATACCGACGGAAAGTTTCGTGCTTCCCGCCAATTCGGCCCTCCATTCTTTCTGCCACGCGGACGGCAGGTATCATCTTATGGGCTGTATCCTGTCAGCGGCAAGCTGCAATAAATGGCTTAATGAAACCGTGTTTGAAGGCGGCTATGATGTTGAGCCGTCACCGCCATCGGCGGATGATACCCTTTGGTTTATGCCCTATCTCTCAGGGGAGCGCTGCCCTCACAATGACGGTGATGTCAAGGGCGCATTTATAGGTGTTACTCACGCCGTAACCCGGGAGGATATGCAGAAGGCCGTGTTTGAGGGCGTTGCCTTTGCCATAAGAGACTGCCTTGAACTTTGCCCCGACAGGATAACAAAAGCGACTGTCTGCGGCGGAGGTACCAGAAGCGATGCCTGGATGAGGATTCTCGCAGATGCTCTGGGCATTCAGCTGAGCATAATCGGCAGCGAGGGCCCGTCATACGGCGCTGCGCTCCTTGCTTCGGGTGCGAGACCGGAGCCTCAGGCAAAAGAAATCATAAACCCGGATTTGAAATTTAAGGAAATATATGATATAAAATACAGTAAGTTCAAAAAGCTTTACCCCATGCTCAAAGATTTTTACAAGGAGAGTGACTGATTATGAAAAATATCCCCGATGTGAAGCTGGGTATCATTGCGGTGAGCCGTGACTGCTTCCCTGCAGTGCTTTCAATCAAAAGAAGAGAGGCAATCGTAAGCGCATACGCAGGTGAAATATATGAGTGCCCCGTCACGGTTGAGAATGAGGCCGATATGCTCAAAGCGGTTGACGATGTAAACTCCGAAGGCTGCAACGCTCTTGTGGTGTTTCTCGGAAACTTCGGCCCTGAAACTCCCGAAACCCTTATTGCCGATAAGTTTGACGGGCCGTGTATGTTTGTCGCCGCCGCCGAGGGAGACGGTGA
>JAEELT010000081.1 GCA_016282855.1 Clostridiaceae bacterium
AAAAAAACAAAACTGTGTTTATCTGCTCCGAATGCGGCTATGAAAGCCCGAAGTGGAACGGCTGCTGCCCCGGATGCGGCGAGTGGAACACAATGAATGAAGAGTTTGTCGCTCCCTCATCGCCTAAAAAGACAGATGCTTCCGCGTCTGCGGTTACAGCTCAGAGTATTAACGAAATAACCTCTGAGGATGAGCTCAGGTTTTCAACCGGGCTTGCCGAGCTGGACCGTGTGCTCGGCGGCGGCATTGTTGACGGCTCGCTCGTGCTTCTGAGCGGAGACCCCGGAATAGGTAAATCTACCATTCTTTTACAGATTTGCGAATATATAGGCAAAACACTTAAAATACTCTATATTTCAGGCGAAGAATCCGCAAGGCAGATAAAACTGCGCGCTGACAGGCTCGGCGTTTCAACCGAAAACCTGCTTATAATGACAAGCACCGATGTTGAAGGCATTATTGAGTATATCCGCCGCACTGCTCCGGGCCTTGTTATTGTGGATTCCATACAGACGATGGACCTGAGTGAGCTGAGCTCATCACCGGGCAGCGTTACTCAGGTGCGCGAGTGCACCAACAGATTTATGCACTGCGCAAAGGATTACGGTATTCCTACCGTTATTGTAGGCCACGTCAATAAAGACGGCAACATAGCCGGGCCGAAAGTGCTTGAGCACATTGTGGACTGTGTTTTGTATTTTGAAGGTGAAAGGCACCTTTCATATCGTATTTTAAGGGCAATCAAAAACAGATACGGCTCTACCAATGAAATCGGCGTATTCGAAATGCTTGACAGAGGCCTTAAGGAAGTGCCAAACCCGTCGCTTATGCTGATATCAGGCAAGCCCAAAGACACTTCCGGCACTTGTATTGCCTGCGTTATGGAAGGCAGCAGACCGATTTTAGCTGAGGTTCAGGGTCTTGTAGCGCCTACAAGCTACGGCAACCCCAGAAGGATGAGCAACGGATTTGATTATAACCGGCTTGCGATGATTCTTGCTGTGCTTGAAAAGCGCTGCGGTTACGGCTTTTCGGGCTTTGATGCCTATGTTAATGTTATAGGCGGCCTGAAGCTTGATGAGCCCGCTACCGACCTTAGTGTTGCGCTTGCTCTTATATCGGCACTCAAGGATGTGCCTGTCAGAGAAGATACTTTAGCTATAGGAGAAATAGGTCTCGGCGGTGAGCTCAGGTCTGTTTCTTACTGCGAGCAGAGAATCAAGGAAGCTGACAGGCTCGGCTTCAGAAGGATAATTATTCCAAAGCATAATTTTAAAACGCTCTCAGACAACCTTAAAGGTGAAATTGAAATAATCGGTGTGAAAAACGCTTATGAAGCTTTTGACGCGGCCACTTGAACATTCCGGGTTACCCGACAGCCGAGTAACCCGTGTTCTTATAAATTACAAGGCTTTCAAAGCGATAAAAAGCCTTGAAGAGATGAAGATTGAAACTGTGAAAGTGCGCGATTATCCGCTGCTTTCCGGCTCTGTTGCGTCTCACGCCGATATGAGCTTTTTTCATTACGGCAATGATGAATTATTTTGCCTTAACGGTATTGCGGCAGGGGAGTGGGCGGAAAATTTCAATCTGATTCATGCGGGGGAGCCTGCAAATGATTCCTACCCCGATAACGTTGTTTTAAACTGTGTAAGGCTTCCGCGTTATTTAATCTGCAACTCAAAAACAGTTTCCGAAAAGATTCTTGAAAAAGCATACCGTGATTCACTTGGAATCATTGACACAAAACAAGGATATACAAAATGCTCTGTTTGTGTGTTAAACAGCGAATCAATTATTACGGACGATGTGTCCATTTATAATTCTGCATCAAAAGTTCTGTCAGATGTTACATTTGTAACAAAAGGATCGATTATACTCGAGAATATGAATTACGGCTTTATCGGCGGCTGTACAGGGCTGATTGATAAGCAGACTGTAGCTTTTAACGGCAGGATTGATTCTCATCCCGATCATAATAAGATTTACGATGCGCTCGCAAGAAACGGCCTGACAGCTTTGGAGCTCACAGACGGAAAGCTCGAAGATATCGGCTCAATTATACCGATAAATGAAAAAAACGGGCAAGATACATCGGATAGCGTAAATTGAACTTAACGATGTATCGTTTTAAAAATTTCTATCCGATGCAAAGACAAGAGTAAAAGATAACATTAAATGATAATATAAACTGAAAATATATTTAATAAATAATTTTTATATTATCCTTATATATAATGTTTGCTTGCCGGTTATTATAATCCCGGTTTCGGCTCAGAGAGCCAAAACTGCCCATTGTATGCTTTATTTTAAAAAAATCTCGGTATTCACTCCCCTTAATTACATAAAATTTGTATTTTGTGTAATTATGTGTATTTTTTCAGGGGCAGATATTTATTTAGAGATTATATAAAAAACTTGCTTCTCCCTGCCGGTTAAGATTAAAAAAAGGAGGTGTCTGCATTTGAGAGAAGAAGAATTATATTCTTTACCCGTTCTTGTAACCAATTATCTTAACTACCTCGGCGGCACTCTCAACAAATCATCTCTCACCGTGCTCGAGTACGGCTCCGATCTGAGAATGTTTTTCAGATTTCTTAAGGTGCATCGCAGGCTTGTTCCTCCAGATACCGAATTTGAAACTATTGATATATCGGATATAGACAAAGATTTTATCTGCTCGGTCACTCTTGAAGAAGCTTACGCTTTCCTCGCCTACTGCCGCAATAAAAGAAATAACGATTCCAACGCCCGTGCCAGAAAGGCTGTGGCAATCAAACGTTTTTACAGATATCTTGAGGTTCAGAGTATTCTTTCCGGTAAAAATACCATTGCCTTTCTCGATTCGCCCAAAATCAAAAAGTCTCTGCCTAAGTATCTCACTCTTGAGCAGAGCGTTGCTCTGCTTAACTCTGTTGACGGTAAAAACAAAGAGCGTGATTTTTGCATTATTACTCTCTTTCTTAACTGCGGTCTTAGACTCTCGGAGCTTGTAAACATCAATATTTCCGATATTTCTTTTGATAACTGCTCGCTTAAAGTGCTTGGCAAAGGCAATAAAGAGCGCATTGTGTATCTTAATAACAGCTGTATAAACGCCTTAAACAGCTACCTCAAGGTGCGCCCGAAAGACGCTGTGATTGACAGAGACGCCCTTTTCATAAGCAGCAGACGCACGAGAATAAGCCGCGAATCCGTTCAGAAAATGGTTGAAAAACAGCTTGAGAAATGCGGCCTTGGCAATATGGGCTTTTCGGTGCACAAGCTCAGGCACACCGCCGCCACCCTGATGTATCAATACGGCAACACGGATGTGCTCCAGATTAAATCCTTGCTCGGCCATGAGAATCTCGCCACCACCGAAATCTATACTCACGTGTATGATGAGCAGGTAAGGCAGGCGGTTGAAAGAAACCCCCTTAACGAACGATTCGGCGCTCTTGCCGATGATGATGTAGATGATGAATAATCATGTGTCTACTCCCCTGCCGTTTGTAATAAAAACAGGACCCGATGCATAAAGCATGGGTCCCTTTTATTATTTATTATTTCTTTTCCATTTTGGCGAAGTTTGCCATTATTTTTTTTGTTTTGCCTTCGAGGAAGGCTATTTCAAGCAGCTGGTCGTTGCTCATCGGTGTTACCGACAGCACCACGCCTTCGCCGAAAACCTTGTGAATAACCGTATCACCGGTTTTGTATGTTACGTTATTGTTGCTTTTGGGTTTGCTGACACCGGAAAAACCGTAATCCTTCGGCCTCTGCTTAACCTGACGCGGGCTGTAATCCCGAATGGATGTGCGTTCTTTTTCTTTATAAGCCCTTTTGTTTTCTTCGCTCGGTTCAATCAGGTCAGAAGGAATTTCGGAAATGAATCTTGAAGGCATATTATACCTGGTCATTCCGAAAAGCATTCTTGTCTGTGAAGCGGTTATATAAAGCTTTTTCTTTGCTCTTGTAATAGCAACATAGGCAAGTCTTCTCTCTTCCTCTATGCCGCTGTCACCCTCTTCGATTGACAGCTGAGAGGGAAAAATGTTTTCCTCCATACCGGCGAGAAACACATTTTCAAATTCAAGTCCCTTAGCCGAATGAATTGTCATCATTACAACAGCATCGGAATCTGTATTATAGGAGTCAATATCTGTCATAAGAGATACTTCATTAAGAAAATCGTTGAGGTCCGCCTCGGGGTTTTCGTTTTCAAAGTTTACAATGTTATTATAAAGCTGGTCAAGGTTTTCGAGCCTGTCCTGTTTCCTGAGAGGGTCTGAATCAAGAGACTGAATATAGCCGGATGTGTTGAGCAGCTCTCTGAGCATATCGCTTACTGAGTGTGTTTCGCCAAACTCTGTTATACCGTCAATAAAAGAGGTAAACTCAATAAGCTTTTTCGCCGTTCTTGAGAGCATGGGATAATCATCGGCGGTTTTCATCACATCAAAAAGCGGCATGCCGAGATCCACCGAAATCTGCTGCGCCTTAATAAATGTGCTGTCACCTATTCCCCTCTTGGGCTCATTGATTATTCTTGCCATTCTTACGCTGTCGTTATGATTGGATATAACGCTCAGATATGCAATGGCGTCTTTTATTTCTTTTCTGTCATAAAACTTATGACCGCCGATTATTCTATATGGTACGGCGTTTCTTACGAAAGCCTGCTCAATAAGGTTGGACTGAGAGTTCATTCTGTAAAGCACGGCGTAATCAGAGTAATTATCACCGCCCCTGATGCCTTTAATGACAGTGTCTGAGATAAAGTAACCCTCTCCCCTGTCGTCATCGGATTTGTGGAAGGTTATTGGGTCGCCGCCCGATTTATCGGTCCATAAGTTTTTGCCTTTTCTGTTTCTGTTGTTTGCGATTACGGCATTTGCGGCATCAAGAATAGTCTGTGTGGAGCGGTAATTCTGCTCAAGGCGTATTACTTTTGCGTTGCGGTATTCGCTTTCAAACGAAAGAATATTCTCTATGGTAGCGCCTCTGAATCTGTAAATGCTCTGGTCATCATCGCCCACAACGCATATATTGTTGTGGCCGGCAGCGAGAAGAGAAATCAGACGGTACTGCATATGGTTTGTATCCTGATACTCATCAACAAGGATATATCTGAATTTGGTCTGATAGTATTCAAGTATCTGCGGATTATCCTCAAGCAGTTTAACCGTGTAATAGATAATATCGTCAAAGTCAAGCGCATCGGCCGATGAAAGTTTCTCCTGATAAAGCGAATAGACATCGGCGATATTTTTTTTGAGAAAATCAGATGAATTCTGAGCAGCATATTCCGAAGGGGAAATCATGCTGTTTTTTGCGTTGCTGATTTCAGACAGACAGTATTTCGGGGTGATTATCTTATCGCTGTAATTAAGCTGTTTTAGGCAGTCCTTTATAACCCTCTTGCTGTCATCGGTGTCATAAATCGTGAAGTTTGAAGAAAACTTAGTATATCCGGAGTTCCTTCTGAGTATCTTAACGCAGGCGGCATGAAAGGTTGAGGCCCATATATCCTCAGCCTCGGGGCCTATCATATCAACAAGCCTGTTTTTGAGCTCATTTGCGGCTTTGTTGGTAAATGTAATGGCGAGTATCTGCCAGGGACGGGCGGGATTAACTTTTAAAAAGCTTTTAAGATTTTCCGGTATATCCTCCTCGCTCTGAGCGGAGAGAAGAAGGGCGGTTTCATATCCGTCCGGCTCAAACGCAAGCACATCACTGTAATAAGCCATACCGTATTTTATTATATTGGCAATCCTGTTTACAAGCACGGTAGTTTTGCCGCTGCCTGCACCTGCCAGCACCAAAAGCGGCCCCTCCGTGGAGAAGACCGCTTCTTTCTGCATATTGTTCAGTTTGGTAAAATCACGCTCAATAATCTTCTGCCTTAAAGACAGATAATCTTTTTCAGTCATCAAGTTACCTCAGATTGAAATTTCGTGAGCAATATTATAAAGTGTGGTGTCAATTTCTTTGGTCATTGTAAGAGCTTCGATAATATCGTAGTCAACAATTTCGTCTTTTCTCATAACAACAACTCTGTTGCCTATGCCCTTCATAAGAAGCTGAACGGCGTGGTAGCCCATTTCGCTGGCTATAACTCTGTCACGGGCTGTCGGTGAGCCGCCTCTTTGAACATGGCCGAGAACTATTGACCTTGTTTCAACGCCGCATTCCTCCTGGATTTTCTTTGCGAGAGCCGCAACGCCGCCGATACCTTCGGCAACCATAATAATAAAGTGTTTTTTATCGGTTTTCTGAGTTCTGCGGATTCTCTCAATGACATGCTTTTCAATATCACTCTGGATTTCGGGTATGACAATGGCAGTAGCGCCAACGGCAATACCGGAGTTTAATGTTAAATCTCCGCAGCGGTTGCCCATAACCTCAACAACCATGCAGCGGCTGTGAGACTCAACTGTATCCCTGAGCCTGTCAACCATATCCATAATTGTATTAAGGCAGGTATCGTAACCGATAGTATAGTCGGAGCTTACAATATCGTTATCAATAGTGCCGGGCACGCCTATGCAGGGAATGCCTCTGAGTGAAAGATCTCTCGCACCTCTGAATGAGCCGTCACCGCCGATGACAACGATGCCTTCAATGCCGTGCTTTTTGCAGGTCTCTATAGCTTTCTGCATGCCTTCCTCCTCTTTGAAAGCAAGGCATCTTGCAGAGTGAAGCATAGTGCCGCCTCTGTGAATGATATCGGAAACACTTCTTATATTCAGCTCAATAAGATCATCGTCAATAAGGCCCTGATAGCCTCTGTTGATTCCGTAGACAGACATACCGTTTTCACAGCCGGTCCTAACAACCGCTCTTATTGCGGCGTTCATGCCGGGGGCGTCTCCGCCACTGGTTAATACAGCTATTGTTTTCATAATAAAAATCTCCCTTTTATTAAGCTTTTCTTATAATACTATACTTTATAATGTATTGTCAATGAAAATGATACACATAAGTTATTTCAGCACTGCGTTATCGCTGCCGAGTATTTTTTTCAGCTCTCTGAGAAGAACTTCGTTGGCATCGCAGGAAAAGACCTTCACATATTCACGGGTATTCTCATAGAAATAATAAACAGGTGTTTTTCCGTCAAAGATTGAAATAAGATTGCTGCACACTTTTATCTGAGGCGAAGCGCTGTCAGTAAAGCGTAAATAAAGCCTGCAGTTTCCTGTTTTTACAGGTTCAGGTTCTTTGACGGCACCGGCTGCCGAAACGGCTTCAGATGATTTTGCATCGGTAAGCGTAACCGGTTCAACTGAATCGGCAAGCAAAGTTACGGTATCATCATCATTGTAAGAAACGCCAGCGTTCAGTGATATAACGCTGCCTTCAGAAAGCTGCTGCTTATATTTTTCATAGACTTTGCTGAAAGCAATACATTCGCACGAACCTGTCTCATCCTCTAAGGTGAAGAAGGCAAAGGGCGTGTTGTTTTTTGATATTTTTTTGTTGACGGAAGAAATAATTCCGAACACAAGCACCTTGGATGTATCGTGATATGTAACCCTGTCCGTATTTACAGCGGATAGCTTATCAAACCTGCGTGACGAGGCGTAAGCGGAGTAATCCGAAAGAGGGTTGCCGGAAAGATAAAGCCCGGTTATTTCTTTTTCATACTTCAGTTTTTCTTCGTTTGAATAATCAGGTACATCAGGATAAACAAATTTGGCGCTTACTATCGGTTCATCATCCGAAGGTATGTCGCCGAAGCTTATCTGGCCGGAAATATTTCTTCTTTTTGTGCTGTCAAGAGAGTCAAAAACAGCGTCAATTGACTGAATCATCTGCCGCCTGTTTGGCCCTGTGCCGTCAAAAGCGCCGCATTTAATCAGGCTTTCAACCGCGCGTCTGTTGAGCTCTTTGCCGTACATTCTTTCGCAGAAGTCATACAAGTCTTTAAAATCACCTGATGAATCTCTTTCATCTGTTATTTTATTGATAAAAGCCGCTCCGATATTTTTCACCGCGGCAAGTGAAAACGAAATCCCTTCTTCACTTGCTACAAAAGCAGCTGAGCTGCTGTTAATATGCGGCGGCAATATTTTTATGCCGGCCTTCTCTATTTCGTTTATATATTCGGATATTTTGCCGGTATTATCAATTATGCTTGTAAGAAGAGAGGCAAAATATATTTTGGGATAATAGTATTTAAGATAAGCCGTCTGATATGAAACATAAGCGTATGCGGCTGCGTGCGCCTTGTTGAAAGCGTATGAAGCAAATGAAACCATCTCATCAAATATTTCATTTGCCGCTTTTTCGCTTACTCCCCTTCTGACAGCGCCGTCACAAATGACTTTACCGCTGTCGTCGGTTATGCCGTAAACAAAATTGTTTCTTTCTTTGAGCATAACATCGCGTTGCTTTTTAGCCATAGCTCTGCGTACTATATCGGACCTTCCGAATGAGTAGCCGGCTATTTCGCGGCAAATCTGCATTACCTGCTCCTGATAAACAATGCAGCCGTAGGTAACATCAAGGATGTTTTTGAGCCTGGGAGTTTTGTACTTGATAAGAGCGGGGTTTGTTTTATTGCGGACATACTGAGGTATGGAATCCATTGGTCCCGGTCTGTAAAGAGCGATGACCGCTACAATATCTTCAAAACACCGCGGCATCAGCTGAGTCAGCACACGCTTCATCCCGGCTGATTCAAACTGGAACACTCCTTCTGTGCGCCCGGATGAAAACATTTTATATATTTTCGGGTCATCAATATTGATTTTATCTATATCAAAATCAGGATTGGTCTTTTTGATTGTATTCTCCGCGGATTTAATAACCGTAAGAGTTCTCAGCCCGAGGAAATCCATTTTAAGAAGACCGAGCTGCTCAAGGTCCTTCATTGTGAACTGAGTAACAATCGCGTCTTCATTTTTGGACAGAGGAACATAGTCGTCCACGGGATTTGCGGTTATAACCACTCCCGCGGCGTGAGTTGAGGCGTGGCGGGGCATACCCTCAACTTTTATTGACATATCTATTATTTCTTTTGCCGTGGAATCTGATTCATAAATATCCCTGAATTCTTTTGATTCCTCAAGAGCTTTTTCAAGAGTTATATTCAGCTCATTGGGTATGGCTTTGGCTATCATATCAACAGAGGCATAAGGCACTCCCATTACTCTGCCTACATCTCTGACAGAAGCCTTTGCGGCCATTGTACCGAAGGTGACAATCTGAGCTACATGATCGGAGCCGTATTTATTGACTGTGTAGTCAATAACCTCTCCCCTTCTTTCGTAGCAGAAGTCAATATCAAAATCCGGCATGCTGACTCTCTCGGGATTGAGAAAGCGTTCAAACAGCAGATTGTTTTTCATCGGGTCTATTCCGGTTATTCCGCAGCAGTAAGCGCAGATGCTCGCGGCGCCGCTCCCCCTGCCGGGGCCGACCGGTATGCCCTGAGATTTCGCGTAGCTTACAAAATCCTGAACTATGAGATAATAATCAATATATCCCATCCTGTTGATTACATCGAGCTCATAATTCATCCTTGACATATAGTCTTGCGGCGGATTATCGCCGTATCTTTTCTTAAAACCTTCAAGACACATATTCCTGAAATATTCAAAGTGATCGGCGCCCCCGGGCACTTCGAAATGCGGGAGCTTGGTATTGCCGAATTCAAAATCAACATGGCATCTTGACGCTATATCACCGGTGTTGCTGACAGCCTCGGGACAGAATGAGAAGAACTCATTCATTTCATCCTCAGATTTAAGATAAAACTCCTGAGCGCCGAATTCGAGGCCGGTATCTTCGCCGAGAAGATGGTTGGTCTGAATACATATAAGAATCTGCTGGATTTTGCTGTCTTCCTTATTTATATAATGTGCGTCGTTTGTTGCGGCAAGAGGGATACCTGTTTCTCGCGAGAGCTTAACAATATCGGGGTTTATTCTCTGCTGGTCATCAAGTCCGTGATTCTGTATTTCAAGATAATAATTATTCTCTCCGAAAACATTTCTGTACCACAAAGCGGTATCTCTGGCTCTGTCGTATTCACCTTTCAGCAGATTCTGTGATACTTCGCCGAAAAGGCAGCCGGAGAGCGCTATAATACCTTCGTGATACTTTTCAAGCACCTCGCGGTCAACTCGCGGCTTTACATAAAAGCCGTTAACCCATCCTTCCGAAACAATCTTAATCAGATTTTTATATCCGGTGTTGTTTTCGCAAAGAAGTATAAGGTGGTATCTTTCGTTATCAATGCCGTGCACTTTGTCAAAGCGTGATCTGGGGGCGACATAAACCTCACAGCCTATAACGGGGTTAATCCCTCTCTCTTTTGCGGCTTTGTAAAATTTGAGCGCGCCGTACATTACCCCGTGGTCTGTTACGGCAACAGATGTCTGCCCCATACTTTTGATTTTATCAAGCATAGGTTCAATTCTGCATGCGCCGTCAAGCAGACTGTATTCGGTATGTACGTGAAGATGGGCAAAAGACATATTATTCTCCGTTTATCAGAGCTTACTGTTCTTTTCTTCTAAATCCGATGCTATTTCAACAATTTTATCAAGGCGGTGTTTAAGGCCTGATTTTGATATTTTTTCTTCGCTGAGCGTCTGTAACTGAGACAGAGATGCTTCGGGATTATTCAGCCTCAGAACAGCGATTGCCCTGAGGTTGTCAGGCAGTATATGCAAGTCCGAATGTTCGGTTATGTAATTGATTGCTTTTATCTGATTATCGGCCGCGAGAGAAGCTTTGCCGATATTGTAAACCTCAAAATTGATTTTTCTGTTTATGTTGTTTTTAACATCCTTTTCTATCTTAACATTCATAAGATAAAGGCAGGCGTTCTGTGCGCCTATATAAGCGAGCAGATCCTCAATGTTTTCGCTGTCTTTGAAATATACTATATGATTGCCTTTGCGCTGAATGTATTTGGGGCTCAGCTCAAGCTCTGAAAGCACTCTCATGAGATCCTGGCTGAGCTTTTTATATGGCACAACAAATTCAAGATGATAATTGCTCTCCGGGTCTGAAACAGAGCCGCACGCGAGAAATGCGCCGCGTAAAAAAGAACTTATGCAACAGTCATTCTGAAAATTAGCGTGATTGATTCTTACAGTCATATCTTTTTCGGAGTGACCGAACATGGAAAAAGCTTTTTTGATATCTTCCGGGTCTTCAACTCTGGCAAGATACATTCTGCTGCCGGTTTTACTCTCCGTAACATTGCAGCCGATATGCTCTCTTACGCAATCACGGTATAATTCAAACACTTCTTTATTCTCGGTTTTTATGGAAAAGTTTGAAAGCGAGAAATGAGCAAAAAGCACAAGCCCATAGACTTGTGCATGATAGCAGCATTGAGCGATTGAGTCAATCTCCGCCAATTCAGTTTTTATACGGGATGAAAATGACATAAGATTACCTCTTATCTGATAATCCGGACCTCCGGCTCAAGCATAACTCCTTTTTGCTCAAAAACGGTTTCCTTGCAGTGGTTAATCACAGCAAGGATATCAGCACTTGAGGCGTTGCCTTTATTGACAACAAAACCGGCGTGCTTATCGCTCACGCAGGCGTCCCCGACGCAATATCCTTTAAGACCGCACTCCTCAATTAAAGCTCCGGCAAAATAGCCTTCGGGCCTTTTAAAGGTGCTTCCGGCGCTTGCGTATTCGAGAGGCTGTTTATCCTTTCTTTTGCCGATAAGCTCATCCATACGGGCTTTTATTGCCTGCTTATCGCCTTTATTAAGCTTAAGAGTGAGAGAAAGGATGAAATACTGCTTGCCGGTAAACATGCTTTTTCTGTAACCTAAATGCATATCCTGATTGACGGCAGTAACAATGTTGCCGTTTTCATCGATATAATCGCATTTAATAAGCACGTCTTTCATTTCGCCGCCGTATGCGCCGGCATTCATATAAACAGCGCCGCCCGCGCTGCCGGGAATACCATAAGCAAATTCAAGACCGCTGAGAGAGTTTTCCAGTGCGGCGCGGCAAATCCTGTTAAGCGAAACACCGGCGGAGCAGTTGATTATATCATCATTAACACATAAATCATTCATTTCGCATGTGTTAATAATTACGCCGTCATATCCTTCATCATAAGCGAAAAGATTGGTGCCGTTACCGATAATATAAAATTCTATATCATTATACCTGAGAAATCTGAGGCAGATTATGGCTTTTTCGGCGGTATCAGGGAAAACCATAACTCTGCACGGCCCTCCCGCTCTGAAAGAAAGATAATTGCGAAGAGGAGCGTTCAGCTCATATTTTATATTTTCTTTTTCGCAGAAATCCGTAAATAATTTCATTTATTCGTCAAGCAATGCGGCGCCGAATATTCCGGCATCGTTGCCAAGCTCAGCCGCAATGATTTCAGTCTGCTTTGTGGCGTATCTGCTGTAACGCTCTCTCATAATATGCTTTCTGATAGGCTCAAGCAGAGTTTCTTTTTCATTGGCGACTCCGCCGCCTACACATATGAACTCAGGCTGAAGAGCGTTTATAATATTGATAATACCGCTCGCAACATAGTAAATATATTTGTCAACTACAGCTTTACCGGCTTCATCATTGAGACGCATGGCATCAAACGCGGTTCTGCCGTTTACTTCATCAATGTTGTCATTAACAAGCTGCCACATAACAGAATCCTGATTATGTTTCATTGCGTCTTTGGTCTGAGAGATAAGAGCGGTCGCGCTGGCGTAGCACTCCCAGCAGCCTCTTCTGCCGCAGTTGCACTGTTCGCCGTCAACACAGATAACCATATGGCCCATTTCACCTGCGGCAAAGTTAGAGCCGTTAATGATTTTACCGTCAATGAT
The DNA here is from genome assembly GCA_016282855.1 of Clostridiaceae bacterium. Taxonomy (GTDB): domain Bacteria; phylum Bacillota; class Clostridia; order Oscillospirales; family Acutalibacteraceae; genus CAG-177. The sequence continues at coordinate 12,815 of JAEELT010000081.1, forward strand.
AATGCCTGAACCAACGCCCGTGCCGAGTGTTATGGCTACAAAGTTTTTGCTGCCCTTACCCGAGCCGGCAATTGCCTCGCCGAGTGCTGCGCAGTTTGCGTCATTATCGAGGAATACTTTCATATGAAGTCTTTCCTCAAGCATTTGCTTAGCCGGAACCTGTTTGAATTCAAGATTGTTCGCAAATTCTATATATCCTGAATTCTTGTTGACAGTGCCGGGAGTACCGAGACCGAGCGATATTACCTCATCAGCAGTAATGCCGGCATCTGCCATGGCAAGGTCAACAGCAATTTTTATATCGTCAAATATTTCTTCGGCAGGTCTGGGAGCTCTTGTTTTAACGCTTCCTCTGCCGACAATTTTAAGATCTTCAGATACAATACCGACAGCAATATTTGTGCCGCCGAGATCAACGCCTATTCTGTACATAATAATATCCTCCTGTTTTTTTATTCGTCCTGCCAGAATTCAAGTTCAACTTTTCTGGGCTCGTCATCTTCTATGCCGAGCTTGTGAAGAAGCTCACGGGCTGCGTTATAGCCCATCTTTTTCTGCCTGTTATTCATCGCGGCAGCTTCAATAATGATTGAAAGATTTCGTCCGGGCTTTACGGGAACGGTAGTTACCGGAATCTCAATGCCGAGAATCTTCATCACTTCATTATCAAGCCCGAGCCGGTCATAGTTTTTGTCGCTGTCCCAGGGCTCCATATTGACTATCATATCAATTTTTTCGGTGAGTTTGACCGAGCCGATACCGAAAAGCCTGCGGGCGTTTATTACACCTACACCGCGAAGTTCAATAAAATGCCTTATATTGTCGGGAGCTGAGCCTACAAGCGTTTTGTCGGATACCCTTCTGATTTCAACGGCGTCATCGGCAATAAGCCGGTGGCCTCTTTTGATAAGTTCAAGCGCAGTTTCGCTCTTACCTACTCCGCTGTCACCGAGCAAAAGTACACCTTCGCCGTAAACTTCAACAAGCACACCGTGCCTTGTGATTCTCGGGGCAAGTTCTACGCCAAGATAAGAAATGGTGGCGGACATACAGCCAGAAGTGCTGTCATTGCTCGATACTACGGGAACCTCATATTTACGGGCAAGCTCAAGAATATAGTCTTCAATAATAAGCCCTCTTGTAAATATGACAAGAGCAGGTTCCTGGGCAAAGAAGTTTTCCATAATCTGCCTGCTTATATCTCCCCTGCTTTTAACGTATTCGAGCTCAGCAAGCCCCAGAAACTGCACACGCCGCGGGTCAAAATACTCTTTGTACCCCGCAAGCATCAGACCCGGTCTGTTGACATCCTGTGTAGTAATATAAATCTCAGTTACATCTTTGGGGGTATAAATAACACTAAGAGAGAGATTTTCAATTATCTTGTCGAGAGAAACGGAATATTCTCCTGGCATATAAAGCCTCCATCAGAGTTTAAATAATAAAACCGGACGCAAAATCATCTTCGTTTACGCTGATTTCCTTAAGTGTGCCGGTGCTGGAATCCTGATGAGTCAGAATTCTGTCTTTGAATTCAATTATGCTGCTGTAAGTAACGGTCTTGTTGTTGGTAACCCAGCTTTTACCGATTACGGCAGATGACTTGAAAATGCTGTTTCCGATATCGTTGATTCCGTCTTTGATCTGAGAAAACCTGAAATAATCGATATGCCCTTCGGAGTCAAACTGAATATAGCATCTGTTAAGCGAGCTCTGAATGGCATATGTGTTGTCGGAAATGCGCACAAAATCGAGAAAATCTTCGCAGTTTTCACCGTCTGATGAAACCGTGAGATGCTCAAAACGGAAGGAATCGAAATTATCAGAACATATAACAGAATAAATCTCGTTCATACCGTCAGAAATAAACTTCAGATTATACTCTTTATCTGATGACGAATACTGAATATCTCTCCCTGCGGCATAATTTGAATAAAAAGTCTGAGCAAGAGACTGATCGGTCTTTTCGTCAAAGAATTCAGAAAGCGCAAAGTTATCAATATTGAACGGATCAAAAGAGCTGAGAATATACTCATTGTTTAGGAAATAATCATCCGGGTTTTCAACAATGATTTTTTCATTATGAGCATTTTCGAGTACGGTAACTTCGTTTCGTATTACATTAACCACAGCTTCATATCTGCCCCTTGCGGACAGAAATGACTTGCCTGTATCTTCATAAACAAACATATTTGAGGTAACAATTACGGCAGGCTTATTACCTGAACAGCCTGCCGTAAAAAGAATACACAACAGGACGATTATCGCAGAAACTTTTTTCATTATGCCTTATCGGAATCCTTGAGTATCTTTGCGAGCTCTTCCATAAATGTGTTAATATCCTTAAACTGTCTGTAAACAGAAGCGAAACGAACATATGCAACTTCATCAAGGCCGCGTAATTTTTCCATAGCCATTTCGCCGATTACATCACTGCTGACCTCACGGTCAAAACCATTCTGAAGCTGAACCTCAATATTATTCACGGCGCGCTCAAGCTGCTCAAGTGAAACCGGTCTCTTTTCACAAGCTCTGAGCATACCTCTGAGAAGCTTATCCCTGTCAAAGACCTCTCTGGAATGATCCTTTTTAACAACTATAACGGGAACTGTTTCAATTATCTCGTAAGTTGTGAATCTTTTACCGCAGGATATGCATTCTCTTCTGCGTCTGATTCTTTCGCCCTCGTCGGTGGGTCTTGAATCGATGACCTTGCTGTCTTCGCAGGAACAAAACGGACATTTCATAGTTTTTTCAACCCCTATTTTTATTTTTTGATGAATTTATCTATAAACTCTTTGACTTTTTCTTCGTAAAGCGCAGAATTCATGCGATAGCTTTCAGCGTGAGCGGCACCGCTGACGAGAAGCAGGTCTTTATATTCGCTGTTGCAAGCGCCGTAAAGCTGATGAACCATATAAGTGGGAACAAATGTGTCACAGTCGCCGTGAATGAATAACATTGGAACTTTAGCGGTGGAAACGGCGCTGATAGGACTTGCGTCTTTGAAATCATAGCCGTTAAACAGTTTGTTGAATTCATTTGCGGCATCAATGAACGGATGCTTGGGCAGGTGAACAAAGTTTTTAATGCAGTGTTCAAATTCTGCCTGTGCTGATGTGTATCCGCAGTCCGCAACGGTGAATTTGACGTTTTCAGGAAGATTTTCATCTCCGCTCATAAGAGTAACGGTAGCGCAGCCCATTGACACGCCCTGAAGGACAATCTGAATATCCTTGCCGAATTTATCAATCATCCAGCTGAGCCACTCCATGCAGTCTTTGTACTCGTGGTAACCGAAACCGATGTACTTGCCGTCGCTGTCTCCGTGAGCCTGATGGTCAACAATAAATACATTGAAGCCGAAATCGTGATAAAACTTTGCCATCAGCGAGTATTCTCCGTCGCCGGTGCTTCTGTAACCGTGAGAACAGAAAACATAAAGTTTGCTGTCATTCTCAGCAGGAATCATTTTTGCTTTAAGACGGAAATTCTTTGAGTTAATTAACTCGTATGATTCAAATTTTGCGTTCCTGAACCATACCAGGCGCTCATCGTCTTCTTTTCTTTCGGCGTTTTCCATTGCGGGGCCGGCCTTATTGGCTACAGCTTTGAAAATCTTTGCGTTGCGGTTATGAACTTCATTGAAGAGCATATAACCGGCTCCAAAGCCGAAAGCGGCTGCGGATGCCGCAACGGCAGAAACCGCTATCAATGCTTTAGTTGATTTTTTCATTTTATATTACCTCACTTAAGCATATCTTTCATTGAATACATACCGGGCTCTTTTCCGTAAAGAAACAAAGCGGCGTTTATAGCACCTGTTGAAAAAAGAGCTTTGCTGCGTGCAGAGTGAGAAATGGTAATAATTTCATCGTTGCCGGCAAACATAACCTGATGCTCACCTACTATAGTTCCTCCCCTGACCGAATGAATTCCGATTTCATCCTTCGGCCTTTTAAGGGAACGGGAGTGCCTGTCATATTCATACTCCACAGGTCTGCTCAGCTCATCTCTTATCGCGTCTGCAATCATATATGCTGTGCCGCTCGGAGAGTCAAGCTTCTGATTGTGATGAGCTTCGATTATCTCAATATCAAAACTGTCTCCGAGAACTCTTGCCGCAGATTTTGAAAGCTCAATAATAAGGTTTACACCTATGGACATATTTCCCGAATAAAAAACGGGAATAACCGAAGAATCGGCTTTAATCCTGTCAACCTGTTCACTGCTCAGACCTGTTGAACACTCGACAAGCGCAACGGAGTTCCCGGTGCAGTAATCAAGCACGCCGGAAAGAGCCGAGGGATGGCTGAAGTCAATAACGGCGTCCGCTTTTTCGGTAATTTTATCAAATGAATCGTAAACAGGATAAGTATTCGGCACTTCAGTATTGAGATCAACACCGGCAATGATTTCTATATCTTCCCTGCCGGCAATGCCGCTTGTTACAAATCTTCCCATGTGGCCGTTACAGCCGTTTAGGATTACTCTGAGCATTATTAAGCCTCCACAAGATTATGCTTCACAAGGCAGGCTCTGAGTTTGGCCTTTGAGGCATCATCCATTTCAACGAGCGGAAGTCTGACGGGACCTACATCTAGGCCCATCATATTCATTGCTTCTTTAACCGGAATGGGATTGACATCAATAAACAGAGCGTTGCAAAGGTCAAGCCAGGCAAGCTGAAGATCTCTTGAGCCGATGTAATCGCCGTCAAGATACTTCTGAACTATTTCATGAGCTATACCGGGAACGACATTTGAAAGAACGGATATAACGCCCTTGCCGCCGAGTGCCATAATAGCTGTGGCCTGGTCGTCATTGCCCGAATAAATAGCAAGATTATCACCGCAGAGTGATGCGGTCCTTGCAATCTGGCTGATATCTCCGTTGGCTTCTTTTGTGCCAACTATCATAGGATGCTTTGCAAGCTCAGCGTAAGTCTCGGGCTGAATATTAACACCCGTTCTTGAAGGAACATTATAAAGGATAATGGGAGTCTTAACTCTGTCGGCAATATAGTTGTAGTGAGTTATAAGACCTCTCTGCGAGGTTTTATTATAATAAGGGGTAACAGAAAGCAGAGCGTCAACGCCGCATTTCTCGGCTTCGTTTGAAAGCTCAACGGCATATCTGGTGTCGTTTGAGCCGGCGCCGGCAATAACGGGAACCTGATGATTGACTATGTCAACACAGAGTTTTATAAGCTTCACGTGCTCTTCAGTTGAGAGGGTTTTAGCCTCGCCCGTTGTGCCGCAGACAACAATGGCGTCTGTTCCTTTTTTCAGCTGATATTCAACTATCTCGCAAAAGCGATCGTAATTAACTGTCTGGTCGTGATTGAACGGGGTGATAATAGCAACGCCCGCGCCTGTGAAAATTACCGGTTTCATTTTACTAATTCCTTTCAGTCCGATTAAAATTTGGATTCTATGTAGCCCTGGCTGCAGAGCTGCTCAGCCATAAGCACGGCACCGCCTGCCGCGCCCCTGAGGGTGTTGTGAGAAAGACAAACAAACTTATAATCATACTGCGTGTCTTCCCTGAGCCTGCCGACTGAAATAGCCATGCCGCCTTCAAGATTTCTCTGAAGTCTGGTCTGAGGCAGATTATCTTCCTCAAAGTAATTAAGGAACTGTTTGGGGGCGGAGGGAAGAGAAACTTCCTGAGGATATCCTTTGAATTCCTTCCACACTTTTTTAATCTGCTCAATTGAAGGCTTGTTTTTGAATCTTACGAATACAGCCGCCATATGGCCGTCGGAAGCGGGCACGCGAAGGCACTGAGCTGTGAAATTGGGGGTTTTTGCGGGAACGATTTCTTCGCCTTCGATTTTGCCCCAGATTTTAAGAGGCTCGATTTCGCTTTTTTCTTCTTCTCCGCCGATATACGGAATAACGTTATCTATCATCTCAGGCCATGTATCAAAAGTTTTGCCCGCGCCTGAAATAGCCTGGTAGGTACAAACAAGAACATCCTGAACACCGTAATCTTTATCAAGCGGATAAAGAGCCGGCACATAGCTCTGAAGTGAGCAGTTTGACTTGACGGCGATAAATCCGCGTTTGGTACCGAGATGTTTTTTCTGATACTCAATTATCTTGGCGTGATCGGTGTTGAGCTCGGGAATTATCATCGGAACATCGGGGGTGTGTCTGTTTGCGCTGTTATTGGAAATAACGGGACACTCAGCAAGAGCGTAAGCTTTTTCGAGCGCTTTGATCTCGTCTTTTTTCATGTCTACTGCGCAAAAAACAAAATCAACCGAAGCGGCGATTTCTTCAATATCGCCTGCAGCGTCTTTAACAATCATATCCCTGACATTTTCAGGAATAGGAACAGTCATAGCCCATTTTGTGCCGACTGCTTCAAAATAAGGTTTGCCGGCTGACCTGGGGCTTGCAGCAAGGACGGTGAGTTTAAACCAAGGGTGATTCGCAAGCAGAGTGATGAATCTCTGACCGACCATTCCGGTTGCTCCGATAATACCTACTTTGTACTCAGGCATAATAAAAACCTCTTTCCTTTAATCCGGCGGAAACAAAGCCGCCGAAAAAACTTGACAATTTGTGCTATGAATAATAGAATGATACCACAATAAGTAGTATTAGTCAATTATTTTTTAAATAAAGAAAGAGTATTTCGTTATGAAAAAAAGCGACTTTTTTTATGAGCTTCCCGAAGAACTGATCGCCCAGCATCCCGCAAATCCCCGCGACAGCTCCAGGCTTATGGTTTTACACAAAGACACAGGATTGTGCGAACATAAAAAATTCAGCGATATTATAGACTATCTGGAGCCCGGTGACTGTCTGATTCTCAATAACACAAGGGTTATTCCCGCCAGGATGTACGGAACGAGAACAGATACGGGAGCTGTTGTGGAGTTCCTTCTTCTGAAACAGCTCAGCTCAAACGAATGGGAAGTTATTACGGGTCCGGGTAAAAAAGCAAGAGCCGGTCACCGCTTCACATTCGGAGACGGAGAGCTGACCGCTGAAATAACAGAAGTCCTCCCAGACGGCAACAGAATAGCCCGCTTCGGTTTTGAGGGCAATTTTTACAGTATAATAGATAAAATCGGCGAAATGCCGCTCCCCCACTATATCACAGAGAAACTTGAGGACAAAGAAAGATACCAGACTGTTTATTCAAAGGAAAAAGGCAGCGCTGCCGCACCGACTGCCGGGCTTCATTTCACTCCGGAATTACTAAAAAAAATTGAAGATAAAGGCATAAAAATCGGTTATGTAACTCTTCATGTCGGTCTCGGAACATTCAGACCTGTTAAAGCTGAAAACATTGAAGACCATCATATGCATTCCGAGCATTATACCCTTCCCGCCGAAACAGCCGAAATAATAAACAGCACCCGGAAAAACGCAGGCAGGATATTTGCTGTCGGAACAACCTGTACGAGAACACTTGAGTCCGTTGCCTCAGCCAAAGGAGAAATAACCGCCGATGACGGAGACACAAGCATTTTTATTTATCCCGGATATAAATTCAAATGTATTGACTGCCTGATTACAAATTTTCATCTTCCCGAAAGCACATTGATAATGCTCGTGAGCGCTTTCAGCGGATACGATAACACTATGAATGCATATAAAACAGCCGTTAATGAAAAATACAGATTCTTTTCATTCGGTGATGCAATGCTGATTATTTAGATTTTTTAGAGCAAGCTTTACAGCCGTTTCTTCGGCTTCAAAATAGGTCATTTCTCCGAAAATGACTGTATAATTTTTATTATCAAAACGGTATAATTTAATTGTAAAAAGGGTAACACCTTTAATATTGCTAAGGAGGTTTAATTATGGATTTTGTAGCTCAGATTCTAGAATCAGTCCGCACACTTCTCGCTTTCCTCGGTGAATTCAAAGCATCGGGTATAGTTGATATTATTGCGCAGTTTTTCGGAAGCATGCCTTTCTGATTACTATTTAATGCTGAAAGCAGCCTGTACAAAATGTACAGGCTGCTTTGTTTTTATCTGAATGCTTCTTTAACTTCGTAAAATGCAGGTTTTGGATTGCCCTGCCCGTCAACTATCCCCCATCCCGTTTCAACAGGACAATCGCTTTGACCGCAGACATAACAATGATCGGTGTCGTTCCACATATAAATAAAAGAACCTGCGCACCAGGAGAGTGAACGTAGTTTGGGTATAAGATATTTATAAAACTTCGCCTGACCTTCCGGAGAGTGCTTATAGCCGTAAAGACCGGTACCCTCCCGAAGCTCGCAGAAAATATGATTTGAAAACTCGCCGTTAAACAAAAGGTCAAACTTTTCTTCATCACTTCTGTCTGCATATATAGTTTCAAACTCTTTTTTTAATCCTTCGGGCAAACGGGAAATAAAAGTATTTACGTCTTGTTTTACTTCATCAAGGCTTTCAAAGCCGTATTTTCTGAGAATCTCTCTTTTTTCTTCGTCGCTTTTCGGCTCTCCGTAACCGATGTAACCAAACTCAGTCATAATAAGCGGTTTGCGCGTTACAAGGCGAATCAGATTCATAGCCGCAAAGTAAATATCAATATTTTTTACAATGTTTTCAAATGAACCCAGATATAAGTCAACACCGACATAATCGCAATACTTATTGTATTTGAGCATTTTGAATGTAAGAGTAAGAAAGCCCATTCCGCCGAGGTTGTAACCGATGATTTCATCTTGTGCGAGAGGATACATAGCTTTCATTGTTTCTCCGACAAAATAAGCGGCTTCCTCCATTGTAAAAGGAGCGGTAAAGCGGTCCACTCCCATTTCATTTGCTACCTGATAACCGGAAACAAGTCCTCTGAGGTCTTCCATATAAAAGCGGGCAACATCCATTATCGCTTCATAATCGGCTTCGTTTCTGATATCAAGGCCGTGCTGAAGAAATTCATTTGGATTGGGCGTAACAAGGAACACTTTGAATCCGTTATCGACATACTGCCTGATCCAGTTCTTAAAATACTGATAATAAAGGCTTATTTCTCCGTTTTCATCAAAAGGATAAGTAGCGTCAACCCTTATCCATTCGATATTTGATTCGTGGATCAGTTCATAATCTTCCGAAGGATGACAGACACCTTTTATATAGCCTGAATCTTTACCGGATTCAAACGAAGAAGGACCGGAAAAACCGGTAAACGGAAAAGTAAATACATTGACAACAGGAACAAGAACCGCAAGAATAAAACCGATTATCTTGTTAACCATGAACGCACCGCCCTTGAATAAAAAATTATTCGGTATAAACTCTCGGAACACGTTTGGAAATTCTGCAGGGAAGTTCATAATTGAAGGAATACGCTTTTTCGCTTACTTCTTCCATTGAAAGTTCTTCAGAACCCTGCTTACCGACAAGCACGACCTCATCTCCGGGTCTGCAATCAATACCGGTAACATCAACCATAAACTGATCCATACATACCCTGCCGGTTATAGGAGCTCTTTTGCCTGAGATAAGTACCTCGCCGATATTGGAAAGGCATCTTGGATAACCGTCGGCATAGCCCACGGGAACAGTAGCGATTACTCTGTCGCCTTTAGCGGTATATGTTCCGCCGTAAGAAATCTCGCGCCCGTCCTCAAGAGTTTTGATATAAGATATACGGGCTTTCCAGGTAAGCGCAGGCTCAAGTCTGAGAACATTTTTATCCACCTCATCCGAGGGGTAAAGTCCGTAAGTGATAATACCCATACGGCACATATCAAAATAATCGTCAAAATCGATAATTCCCGCGCTGTTATTGAGATGCCTGAGCGGAATATTAACTCCTCTGCTTTCGAGCATAGATGCAAACTTTCTGTATTTTTCACGCTGAGCCAGCGCGCGGGTAAGGTCTTTGCAGTCCGCTGTGGCAAAATGTGAGAAAAGCCCCTCGGGATAAATACCGGGCAGCGAAGCAATAGCTTTGCATATATCGGCATCTTTCTCGGTAACCTGAAAACCAATACGGCTCATTCCGGTATCAACAGCAAAATGAAACGGGGTATTTTTTCCGAGTTTAATACTCTGAGCAGAAAGAGCCTCGGCATCTTCCATAGTGAAAATGGGTATTCTTATGCCGTACTTGCAAACCGTTTCATAATCCCAGGGAAATACTCTGCCTAAAATGAGAACGGGATTCTTAATTCCGTTTTCTTTAAGTTCAACAGCTTCTTCAATTGTAGCTACACCGAAAAAATCACATTTGCCGTCAAGAAGTCTGCTTATTCTGACAGCGCCGTGACCGTAAGCATCGGCTTTTACAACCGCAAGTATCGCGGCGCGGTCGCCGATTTTATTTTTTACTTCGTTGAAATTGTGCTCAATTGCTTTGAGGTTTATTTCCGCGTATGTTCTCAGATTCATTTTATCGCCTCTGAAAGATTAACAGTTTTGATATTGTTTTCGGCAAAAGCTCTGTTAAGAGCCTTAACAAAATTAAGCGCATTTTCGCTGTCGCCGTGTACACAAACGGAATGGGCTTCAATAGATATATCCTCGCCCGTGTATGCGCGCACCTTCCCTTCGGTAATCATCCTGAGCACACGGAAAATAGCTTCATTCTCATCGGTTATCATTGAACCCTCAAGCTTTCTTGCTCTTAAAGTGCCGTCGGCTTCATAGGCTCTGTCAGCAAAAACTTCACACGCGTAGTTGATACCGTATTTCCTGGCGGATTCAATCATCTCAGAGCCCGAAAGAGCAAGCAATATTAAATCTCTGTCAAAATCTTTAACGGCTTTTGCAATCGCATCTGAGAGATCAGGGCTTTTTGCCGCCATATTATACATTGCCCCGTGAGGCTTTATATGGCAGAGCTTTTTGTCCTTCGCACAGGCAAAGGCTGACAAAGCACCGAGCTGATACAGAGTAAACTCATAAACCTGCATGGGAGAAACAGCCATATTTGTTCTGCCGAAGTTTTCTTTGTCCGGATAACCCGGATGCGCGCCGAAGGAAACACCGTTTGAAATACAGTTATCTATTGTTGCGTTCATTATTCCTGCGTCACCGGCGTGAAATCCGCAGGCAATATTTGCCGAGGTAATAAGAGGAATGATTTTGCTGTCAAACTCAGCGCCCTCTCCGAGGTCTGAATTCAAATCTATTTTATACATACACTCACCTCAATATTTGAGACTTACATTTTTAACATCCGTTATAAACATATGGCCGGGCGCGTGAGTAATCGCGATGGGAGGCTTTGTTTGCATAACAGCATTCTGTGGAGTTACTCCGCAGGCCCAGAAAACAGGTGTTTCGCCCGGATTAACGGTAACTGAATCGCCGTAGTCCGGCTTTGATATATCGCTTATCCCGATGAATTCCGGGTTGCCTATATGAATCGGCGCGCCGTGAACTCTGGGCATTGCCGCGGTTACATTCACGGATTTAACAACAAGTTCATCAGGAATAGGTCTCATTGAAACAACCATATTGCCGTGAAATTTTCCGGCAGGCCTGAGCTCAATATTTGTATTGAACATTGGCACATTTCTCTTTTCTTCAATGTGCCTTACGGGAATATCCGCCTCGAGCATCTCGCTCTCGAACGAAAATGAACAGCCGATAAGGAAATATACAAAGTTATTCTGCCAGTAATCCGTAATATCGGTAACCTCTTTAATCAGTTTACCGTCTTTCCAAATTCTGTATTTCGGGAAATCCTTGCATATATCTCCCCCGTTTGCCATCTCTCTGATATCTTTTGAGCCGACATCCCCCACTTCAAGAACGGGGCAAGGCTTAGGATTTCGCAAACAGAAGAGAAGAAAATCAAATGCGTAGTCCTCGGGCAGAATGCAAAGATTTGCCTGAGCATAACCGTTGCACATACCCGATGTCTGAAAATCGATTTTTCCTTCTCTGATCAGTTTTTTTACTTCCTGAGGATGCATTGAGGAATAATCCATTTTATTACCTCCCGGCAAGTTTATTATAGAATTTCATTTCTTTAACAGCGGCTTTTTCAGCCTTTTCAACGGTAATTCTTCTGAAACGAATCCTGTCATTCCCTTTCGCCTGGGCAAGCTTGGGCAAATCGGCGGAAATAACTGTGGCAATTTTTGCATATCCGCCCGTAGTCTGATGATCTGCCATAAGGATAATAGGCTGACCGTTTCTTGAAATCTGAACTGAGCCGAAAGCGATGCCGTCTGAAATAATATCCATACCGTCCTTGCCTTTGAGAGAAATACCGTTGAGTCTGATTCCCATTCTGTCAAAAAAGGGAGATACACAGTAAATCTGGCTGAAAAACAGCTTTAAATCGGTATCGGTAAACATATCATCCTGAGGCCCCGGTACAGCCCTTACTGTAATTTCATTGGGATAAACATCTTTCTGAACTTCTTTTTTTAAATCCGGAGCCGATTTAAAACCACCGGTTTCAAGAATATCCCCGGCTTTGAGCTTTCTGCCTTCAAGCCCGCCTACACCGATTTTCATATTTGTTGATGCACTGCCCATAACAAGAGGAACGGCAAATCCTCCGGAGACAGCCAGATATGTTCTTATACCTGAAACGGCTTTTCCCATAGTCAGTTTGCTGCCCGCAGGAGCAAGATACGGTTTATTGTTTTTTATCGGAACGCCGTTTAATGACGGGCTGAAATTGCCTCCGCTGATGCAGAAATATGTGTCATGAATAAAATCACAGCATATTCCGGTAACGGTCATTTCAAGCACGGGAGCATTGAAATCATTGCCGCACAAAGTGTTTGCAACAACAGCGCTTCTCTTATCCATAACTCCGCTTTCGGTAAAACCGGTTTTCATAAACCCCGGTCTGCCGAGATCCTGTACGGTAGTTATCATACCGGGCGATGTGATTCTTATCATAAATTCACCTCCCGGCAAACAGGAGAATAAGTGCCTTGCGCAATCCTGTTTTCAAGCTCATCGAATTCTTCTCTGCTTATACTGTAAAATTGTATATATTCCCCGGCATTATAAAGAATAGGTGGATTTGCCTTGGGATCATACACATTTACAGGTGTTTTTCCTATAAGTCTCCAGCCGCCGGGAGAAGCAATCGGATAGATCCCCGTCTGCTCACCGCCTATTCCGACGGCTCCCTTGAAAATTTCAAGGCGTGGGCTTTCGAGTCTGGGTGTTACAAGGCGCTTGTCCATACCGCCCAGGTAAGCAAAACCGGGGAGAAATCCCAGCATATAAATCAGATAAGGCACGGATGTGTGGATAGTTATAATTTCGTCCTTTGTAAGGCCCGTATGCTGACAAACGCTTTCAATATCGAGGGCGAATTCATCATCGTAGCAAACAGGTATATCCCATACTTTTGCGGCATTAGTGACGCCAACACTCAGATTATCAATTATTTCCGACAGTATTGCTTTCAGCTTGCGGGCTTTTATTACCGTGCAGTCATAAACAATCATAAGTGAAGTGAATGTCGGAACGAGCTCCGTAACACCATCAATATGTTTATCCTGCACCGAAGAGGTTAACGCAGTAATATACGCGTTAACCTCTTCGCTTATTTCTTTTTCAAGCTGAACGGTCAATGCTCTGTCACCGTTTTGTAAAAAAGAATATTTCATTTGTAAAACCCTTTTGATATAGTTTTGTCAAACCATAAAGCTGTTTTATCCTCAACAGTCGGAGGATATTCAATAAGCGCTTTCATAAGGGAAACCATCGGCAGCACAATGTTTTTGCCGATTCCGTCAATATAAGGCCTTGCCTCGCCGTACATATCGAGCATACCGGCTCCGGCGGCGGCATCCATCACGGCAGACTGAATATCAGCTGAATGGAAAAGATCCGTATTGCCGAGAATAAATGCGGCTGCTGCCATAACTGCGTTACAGCCCCAGTCGGAAACGGTCGCGGTAAGGATATTGTCTGCCTTTGTGTCAGCAAGAATACCGTAACCGGTACCGGCTCTGCATCCGCCGAGTTCAGCGTAGGGAATATACTCTCTTATATGTTCTTCAATAGCGCCCATCCCGATTTCATTACCGAGATCGCCTATTGACATATTGTATATACCGAGCTCCTGACATTTAACAAACAGCACATCATATTTCGGCTCAATATCAGTAGTATTGAGACCGGTCGCATTATGATAATAACCGTTTTTATTTCTGCCGGGCGCTTCATTTGAAATAACCGCGCAGGGTTTGCCGTGCGAAAGAATTTCAAGAGCCTGCTTTTCGGCTTCATTATCGTTTAAAGTAAAGGAAACGACAATAACCGTGCCGGGGTCACTGCAATCTAGATCAAAGCTTACTTTCATTGAAAGAACCTTGCTCATCGCTTCGACCGCTTTTACGCACTGCTCGGGAATAATCATCACGGGAATCGCCGAAAAGGCTTTGATAATGAAGCATGAAAGAACGGTTGAAGATATAATACCGTCAGTCTCGGCCTCATTCCAGGGAGGAAGGACAAAGCCCGTAAGGATGAAAACTTTTTCGCCGGCTTTAATATTTTTGACAAGCCCTTTTGCGCAGTGAACAGAAAGAGGCTCACCGGTAAACTTTCTTGAGCCGTCATAAAGAATCCGGCAAACGCCGTATCCCCTGGGGTCGAGATTCATAAGTGTATCAAGATCTTCGCCTATATTAAAGAGAGTTAATTCTTCTTTGTTCATATTATCATCTCTTATGCTTTACACTGATTTTCAAAGTCGGCAACAAGCGCATCCTGAATTGTTTTGAGCATTTCGGGAGCTTTTCCGCCGACCGGCTTTCCGTCAACGGTTTTTACGGGAATGCAGAAAGAACCGGTTGAATGAACAATAACTTCATCTGCGTTCATCAGCTCGTCAAGCGTATAATCTCTCTCCTGAGTTTCAAAACCGAGATCCTTCGCAAATCTGAGCAGTCTGATGCGGGCGGTACCGGGAAGAATTTTATCATCAAGCGGATGAGTGATGACTTTTCCGTCTTTGAATATAGATACATTTGAGTGCGCGCATTCGGTGACAATATCACCTCTGTGGAATATAGCTTCCTGACAGCCTGCTCTTTTTGCGGCTGTTGCGCCAAGGCACGAAGGAATAAGGTTAAGTGTTTTGCAGTTGCAGTATAAGAATCTCTTATCTTCAAATGTTATAACATCAATGGGCTTATATGTATCCTGTGTTTTGCAGGGAGTAAGAGTAATCCAGAGATTGCCCTTCATATTTTCATCAAATACATGCTCTCTGAGCCCGCTTCCTCTGGTAACCTGCATATATACAAACTGATCGGGGTCATCCACCTTAAGAACAAGATCCTTAAGGAGAGCTTCAAGCTCGCTGCGCTCAACAGGAATATTTATCTCAAGAATTTTTGCGCTGTTATAAAACCTGTTAAGGTGGGCATCGATATCAAAGATTTTATGGTTATGAGCGTAAGTGGCATCATAAATGCCGTCTCCGAACCAGCAAACTCTGTCAAGCATCGGAATACTCATCTTTTCAATTTCGTCGTATTTTCCGTTGTAGTAACCTAAATTCTGCATATCGATTTACCTTCTTTTAGAAAATTTCGGGCAAATTCAATTATTGCTCGTTACAAAAAATTCTAATACAAATTTCAGCGTATGTAAAGTAGTAATATGTATTTTTTTCAATAAAATTATCATAAATTTGTGTTGTAATATGAAGACAAATTAACTATAATGAAACTAATATAATTTTTATCGGAGGTCATAATATGAAGTTTCCGTGCAGGTTTTATCGGGCACAGTCAGATTATAACTCTTATGAAAAACATGTTAACGCTCCCCTTATCAGAAAAGAAATAGAGATTGAGAGCTTTATTAACGCTGCAGTTCTTATTTCGGGTCTCGGTTTTTACAGATTGTTTATCAACGGCAACGAAATAAAAAAAGGCTTGCTGGCGCCTTACATTTCAAACCCCGATGATTATGTTTATTTTGATTTATTTAATGTAACCAAATACCTTAACAAAGGTAAAAACGCAATTTGCATTATTCTCGGAAACGGTATGCAGAATGCTCCCGGTGGAAGAGTGTGGGACTTTGATACAGCGCGATTCAGAGGAACTCCCAGATTTGCTTTTTCATTAGCGGTTGAAAAAAGCGGTGAAGAGACCGAAATAATCGAAGCGGACGAATCATTCAAATGGACTGCCTCTCCGATAGTATTTGATGATATAAGAAGCGGATGCTTCTATGACGCCAATCTCGAAATCGACGGCTGCTATCTGCCCGGTTTTGATGATTCTTCCTGGAATAATGTCTCTGCAACGGAATCCCCCCGCGGAAAATACAGAATCTGCGAAGCCGATCCTGTAGTTATAACAGAAGAATTAAAAGCAGTTAACATACGCGAAGGTGTTCTAAGTGAAGATTTCGGAAACCGAGACAATATGAAGCTTGACACTCAGTTCAAGTTTAACTGCAGAGGAAAAAAAGGATATATATTTGATTTCGGAGTTAATTCGGCAGGTATTTTCCGGCTGACGGTTGACGGCATAAAAAACCGGCAGATATTCATTCAGCTGTGTGAATTTGAAAACACGAGAGGCGAACCGTCGTATATAACTACAGGCTCGTTTTATCCTGATGGTTACGGACAGACGGCATTATACATCTGCAAAGGAGAAAAAGAAGAGGTTTTTGAGCCCTCATTCACTTATTTCGGTTACAGATACGCATTTGTTTACGGTCTTGAAAAAGATCAGGTTAACGAAAACACTCTTGTAATGCTGAAAGCGAGCTCGGAACTTAAAGAAAGAGCGTCATTTAAGTGCAGCGACCCCGTAATGAATGAGCTCGGAAAAATGAGCAGGACAAGCGACCTGGCAAACTTTTATTATTTCCCAACCGATTGTCCGCACAGAGAGAAAAACGGCTGGACAGGCGATGCGGCAGTTTCCTGCGAAAGACTGCTGCTCACACTTACGCCGGAAAAAAGCTACCGTGAATGGCTGAGAAATATATGCGCTTCACAGCGCGAAGACGGCTCTCTGCCCGGGATTGTACCTACCGGAGGCTGGGGCTTCGAATGGGGTAACGGTCCCGCTTGGGACAATGTTCTCACCGAGCTTTGCTGGCAGATTTACAGACTCAGAGGAGACCTCGAGCCGGCGCGTGAGTGCAGTGAATCAATGCTGAGATATCTTTCCTATCTTTCCGCAAAAAGACGTGACGACGGCCTTATTGCAATCGGTCTGGGCGACTGGCTGCAGCCCGGAAAGGGAGCCGGAAGCCCGACCGCTCCACTTTATCTTACGGACAGCGTAATATCAATGTATATCAGCAGAAAATCCGCAGATTTATTCAAGGCTCTCGGTATGGAAATTCAATATAAGTTTGCCGAAAGTCTTTCCCGCTCATTCAGGCAGGCAATCAGAGATAATCTGATTGATTTCAGCACAATGACAGTCAAATCAAGATGCCAGACAGCTCAGGCAATCTGCATTTATTACGGAGTATTTGAGAAAGGAGAAGTGCTTCAGGCAGCGAAAGTTTTATCAGAGATTTGCCGCGAGAATAAAGAATTCATAAACTGCGGTATGATTGGTCTGAGAACGATTTTTCATGTTCTTTCCGATGCGGGCGAGGGCGAGCTCGCATATAAAATGATTACCAGACCCGAATATCCTTCATACGGTCACTTTGTTGCCCGCGGCTTTACTTCATTGCCTGAGGACTTTCTTGATGATGACAGAGCCGATACACCTAATTCACTTAACCATCATTTCTTCGGCGATATAATCAGCTGGTTTATCCAAAGAGTTGCAGGTATAAGAGTAAATCCGCGTAATACAAGCTGCAAAGACTTTGATATCTGCCCCGATTTTATCGAGTCGCTTAACTTTGCAGAGGCTTACTATGACGCCCCTTGCGGACGCGTTGCTGTTAAATGGAAAAAGCAGAGCGGCAGAGCTGATATTATTATTGAATGCCCCGACAACGCTACAGGATTTATCAGAATGCCCTCGGGTTGGTCATTTTCAGATGATAACACCGAATCTTCTCTGCACGGATCAGACATCGCAGTATTGAAGGCGGGTAAGTACTTTGCTGATAAAGTAAGATAAACAAGTAATCAGCGCAGGTTTTAATCAGATAATAGCTTACATAATAATCAATCACCCCGGAACATCCTGTACCGGGGTGATTCTTAATAATATAGTATCAGTATTGAACTTCGATTGCGTCAAACTTACATTTTGAAGCGCAGACGCCGCACTGAAAACATTTTTCCTGGTCGATAATAAACGGTTCTTTTATTTTACCTTCCGGAGCGCCCGCCTTGCAGACTCTGCTGCACATGGAACACCCTTTGCATTTATCCGCTATTACAGTAACCTTTTTAATCTGTCTGTATTCTTCGGGTGCACTAATTGCGCTGACAGGGCATACATGAGAGCACTGTGAGCATTCAACGCACTTTGTATCGTCGATAATATAAAGAGAAGAATCGTCATTTGCAGCACTGATTGCTCCGAAAAGACAGGTGAAAGCACATGCACCGCAGCCGACACAGATATTTTCATCAATTCTGAAAGCCATAATCAACCTCCTGAAGCGGGCGAGAGAATCCAAACCTCGTCTCCGGAATTAAGTTTTTGCTTTTTCTTTTTGCAGTTTGTTCCGTTTATAAATACGGAAGCATCGGTAAATGAAATGCTGCTTTTGCGCTCCCCTACTGCAATTTTATTAAGTTCTTCAAGCAAATCAGAGAGCTTTTCCGCATCAATTTCAATATCGGAAATATGAGTGTCAACTCTGTAAACTCCGAACAGTTTAACATTGACTTTAGCCATAATCAATCCTCCCCGTCTTTCTTGTAAGCGGCAGCAACAGCTTTATCATAAACAGCTTTATCAATCTTTATACCGAGAGTTTTAAGACGGTGCCAGGTGGGAATGCCGTCTTTCCAGCCTCTGGCCCGGTAGAAGACTTTTTTCATCTGTTCAAGAGGAACCTTGGTTTTGGGATTATTTGGATCCTGAAGCTCTTCAGTCAGGCGTTTGGGCAGCTTATCGGCACCGGCTTTCTGGCCGAGAATGACATTTGACATTCTCTCGGCATTCCATCCGTAAGCGCCCCAGGTGAGGAATTTTGCCATATTTGATTTCATACCTGTTGCGAGCTTAACCGCAATTGCGTGCGGAAGAAGCGGGATATTGATTTGAGGCACTTTGGTAAAATGACTCAAAAGATTAACAACGGGACCGACATAAGGAAAGGCCGCGAGAATTATTTTGGTTAAAACAAGATTAGGCTTTGCAATAAGGAAACCCGGAAGAACAGCATAGCTTGTAAACATGCAACTGCCCGCGCCCGATATTGATTCCATAAGATTCTGGAACATAATTCCGATGGCAGCTTTGCCGTGAGGAGTAAGAGAATTGACATCGAGACCGAGGCCTTCAACAACAACCATATATCCTGCGTTGAGGTGGCATCCGCCCCTGTTTGCAGTTGCATAGCCGAGTCCCTGACCGACGGCGTGACGAGGCTCATAAGCTGCAAGTTCCATACCTTTAGCGTTAATGGCGAATTCCTTGCCGCCGAACTTGTCGCTCATTCGTTTGGAACCTTCGGCAATTTCATTGCCATCTCCCCTGCGGTATGCTATATCTTCAAACATCTGAGAAATATTATCGGTTTCACCGAAATGAACTCCGAAATCGTGTATTCCTTTTTCGGCAAGCTCCATTGCAAAGGCTATCGAACCGGCGCAGGAAATAGCGTCCATTCCCAGCTCATCAAGCTCATAATTCCATTTAAGAATTTTTTCAATATCATCATTTAAAATATTCGGCCCGAAAAGACCGAGAGTTTCAAGCTCGGGACCTTTTACAATCTTATCATTTACAACAACTTTTCTCGCGCATCTGATTACGCAGCCCGTGCAGGCTCCGTTTGAAACAAGGTGTTTTTCTGCAAGCTCTTCGCCTGAAACTTTCTCAAACCCGTCAAATCTGCCTGCGGAGAAGTTCTTGGTAGCGAGAATGGAATGCGCCTGCATAGGAGCAATAAGCCCTGCGCTTCCGAGCTTTGGCAGCTGCCTGCCGGTGAGTGGATGAGTTTTGAGAAGCTTTGTCCATTTAATGTTGAAATCCCTTAGTTTCTCTTCATCGGCAATCTTTGGGAGCATTGTTCCCACGGCTGTAACTGCTTTCAGCTTTTTGTCGCCGAATACGGCACCGACACCACCTCTTCCGGCGGTCCTTTCATTGCTGAAGACGCAGGCATACCTTACTTTGTTTTCGCCTGCAGGGCCGATAACAAGCCTGCCCGGATAATCGAGCAGCTTTTCCTGAGTTTCACCTGTTGTGAGACCCCAAAGCTCCTCTGCGCTCTCAAACTCTGCTTTATTTCTTGAAATGTGAACTGTGACAGGCTTTTCGCTTTTGCCGGTAAAGATAACCGCATCATAGCCGGCTCTTTTGAGAGAAAGACCGAAATCGCCTCCGCAGTTTGAGGAGGTAATGATATTCGTGAGCGGAGAAACAGTGGAAATATTGAATCTTGAAGTGTTCGGACAGCCGCATCCGGTGAGCGGACCGGTAGTAACAACAAGCCAGTTATCTTCGTCAAATGCCTTCATTTCGGGAGTAATGTGATGCAGAAGAATATCAGCCGCCATTATTTTACCGCCGAGAGTACGTTCCCTGTCCTTATCGGTCCAGGGGAACTCGCTGAATGACTGTTTTGTAAGATCTACAAAAAGAACTTTTCCCATATAACCGCAGTATTCAGTCAATTAAATCACCTCTTATATTTAAATTGTGAATTTCGTTGTTATCATAAATATACAGTTTTCCTGCATTATGATTATTGCCGAGAAAATAATCAATCGCAAGCTGAGCCTCAAGAGCACCGATAATAGCAACGGTTGTGCTCGGAGATTTATTTTTGATTCCGGTTTCATTAAGGCAACCGGCCGCCTCTAAATCGGGCGTAATTCCGGGTAAATAAAGATATGCGTTGCCGAAAAAGCCGTTTATACTTCCGTTTATACATGGTACAGAATTCTTATTTGAGAATTCATTGACCTGAGATCTCGCCCGGATATTGTCAACCGCTGCTATAATAATATCATAATCTCTTATCGGTGCATCCTCAAATCTGCCGGAATAATACTTTATGTCTGATTCAGGCGAATAGGCGCTCAGTCTTTCGGCAAGAAGGCGGGCTTTTTCTTTGCCTGTATCATTTTCAGTATAAAAAAACTGCCTGTTCAGATTGCGTTTTTCGACAGTATCGTAATCAATCAGAAGCAATCTGCCTATGCCTGCGCCCGCAAGATGAACGGCGGCGTTTGTGCCCAGCCCTCCGCAGCCGACAATGACAGCGCTGTTTGCGGATATATCAAAGCCCTGTATTTCGGATTTCAGACTCATTTGCCGTAATTTCCTCCGCAGTTCAGTGTATTGCCGCTTATTGTTTCAACAGCGTGCTCAAGTATCGGGAGCACTACATCTATACTTTCCTTTACTGCTTTAGGGCTGCCGGGAAGATTGATAATCAGAGTATTACCTCTGATGCCGCTCACTGCTCTTGAAAGCATAGCTCTGTCTGTAATCTCAAGGCTTTTTGCTCTGACAGCTTCAGAAATTCCCGGCACTTCTTTATCGATAACGACTTTTGTAGCTTCCGGAGTTATGTCTTTGGGTGCAAAACCAGTTCCGCCTGTCGTAAAAATAACATCGACTTTGCGTCTGTCGGAAAGCTCCGTTATTGCGTCAATTATAAGTTCTTTCTCATCGGGAACAAGCAGATATTCGTTTTTTTCAGAGAGATCTTTCAGACATTCTGCAACAGCAGGTCCGCTTTTATCCTCGCACTCTCCCCTGAAGCATCTGTCACTGACAGTTACAATACCAAATTTCATATTTATCAACTCCAAATTATTTATATCATATATTTTCAAATAAATCAATAAAATACTTTATTTATTGAATAAAACGTGATATTATTATACTGATATTATCCGAGCTTTCAAGGCTAAGTGGAAGCAAATCATACGCCTTGTCAGCCGAAGCCGAAATCCACAACGGCTTAAGGGTATCGCGGGAAACGGCGCTGCCTTCCGTGTTTGAAAAGGAGAATATATCATGAAAAAAATAATTGCTCTTGTCCTGGCACTTGTTTTTGTTGCCGGTTTTACCGCTTGCGGAGCAAAAACAGAAGACGCTTCAGAGCAGGCATCATCAACCTCTTCAGCACAACCTGAAACCCTTGCTCCGGACAACCCTGTTATACGACTTTCAACCACTACTTCAGTCAACGACTCGGGCCTTCTCCCCTATCTTCTTCCGGCTTTTGAAGCCGAGACAGGCTATAAGGTTGAAGTTCAGTCCGCAGGCACAGGCGCAGCTATTCAGAAGGCAATTGACGGAAACGCCGATGTAATTCTCGTTCACGCTAAGGCCTCCGAAGAGGAATTTATAAGCGACGGCTACGGCATCGAAAGACTTCCGTTTATGTATAATTATTTTGTTATTGCAGGTCCCAAAGACGATCCTGCCGGCATTAAAGGAAGCGCTGATGCTGCTCAGGCTTTTGATAAGATCGAAGAAACCGAAAGCAAATTTGTTTCCAGAGGCGATGAGAGCGGAACTCACAAGGCCGAGCTTAAAATCTGGGGCGACGATGTTCCCGACGCAGCTGAAGACAGCTGGTATATCAGCGCAGGTCAGGGAATGGGCGCCTGTCTTACAATGGCAAGCGAACAGCAGGCATACTGCCTGACTGATAAGGCAACCTTCCTTTCAATGCAGGATGAACTCAATTTAGATATAGTTCTTGCCGAAGGCGAGGACATGAAGAATACTTATTCACTCATAGCGGTCAATCCCGAAAAGATTGACGGCATCAACACCGAAGGCGCACAGGCATTTATCGATTGGATGCTCAGAGACGAAGCGAGCGCTCTTATCGCAGAATATGGCGAGAAAGAATACGGCTCCGCTCTTTTCACTCTTCTTAAATAACTCAGATGGAAAGCTTCAGACAGGCCTTTGAACTGCTTTTTCCGCCTGACAGAGAGCTCCTGCAGATAATCGGAGTCACGCTGAGGATGTCTTTTTTCAGCACGGTGATTTCCTGCCTTATCGGCCTGCCTATCGGCGCGCTTATCGGCTCGAAGTCCTTCCGCGGAAAATCATTTATAAATAAGCTGATACACACTCTTATGGGCTTGCCTCCGGTGGTGGCAGGTCTGATTGTGTATTCGCTTTTTACTCATTACGGTCCGCTCGGCAAGCTCAATATGCTCTTTACCGTCAGAGTAATGGTTGTGGCTCAGGTAATGCTTATAACGCCTGTTGTAATCGGCCTGACATCATCATTTATCGAAAGCGCTTCTAAACCTGTTATAGAAACTGCGCGTGGGCTCGGCTTTTCCGGCTACAAAACAGCGCGTCTCTGTATTGGCGAGGGGCGCTCATCGCTTTTTTCCGTAGTACTGAATGCTTTCGGACGCTCAATTGCAGAAGTCGGCGCGGTCAGCATTGTCGGCGGAAATATCCAATGGAAAACAAGGGTTATGACTACTGCCATAATGCTTGAAACAAATAAAGGTAAATTCTCATTCGCGCTTGCTCTTGGCATAATTCTTCTGATTATCGCATTCATTGTAAACGCTCTTGCCTCTTTTATTGTAAAGGAGGTCAGAGATGATTGAGATAAATAATCTTAAAAAATGTTACGGCGAAAGAACAGTCCTGGATATTCCTTCATTAACCATCAATGACGGCGAAATGCTTGCTGTTGCCGGGGCAAACGGAAGCGGAAAAACCACACTTTTGAAAATACTCGGCGGGATAATAAAAACAAGCGAAGGAAGTTTTGTGGTTCCTGAAAAAATTCTTTATATGCCTCAGAATTCCTACGCTTTTCATGGAGATTTGATTAAGAATATACTTATTGGCGGAGCTGACCGGAGCAGAGCATTCGAAATGCTCGATAAACTTGAGCTCACTCATCTCGCGAAAAAGAAAGCAAAATCACTTTCGGGCGGTGAGCTTCAGCGGCTTTCGCTCTGCCGTGTGCTGTCAAAAAGCTGTGATTTGTTGCTTCTTGACGAGCCTACATCTGCTTGCGATGCGACAGGTGCGGAGCTTGTAATAAAAGTTGTCACTGAATATAAAGAAAAAACGGGTTGTACGGTAATTATCAGCACTCATTCACCGCTGCTGGCTATGAACGCATCGGAAAGGCTCATTATTCTCAACAGCGGAAAAATAGATGCTGACGGCTCCCCCGAAGAAACGCTCGCACATCCCGGCAGTCAGTGGGCAAAAAGTTTTGTTGCGGGGTGGAAGATATAATGCTTAATGTGCTCAGCAGAGAAGAAGCTGTTTCGCTCATTAAAGAGAAAACGGCCCAACTGAAATATAAAACGGAAAAATTGAATATCAGAGATTGCGTCGGCAGGGTTTTAGCCGAGGATATCGTTTCTGTTGAGAACGTTCCATCCTTCAACAGATCAACGGTTGACGGTTACGCAGTCTGTGCCGCCGACACTTTCGGCGCCGGAGATTCAGTCCCCTCTCAACTGGAAATAACCGGCGAGATTCTTATGGGAGAAAGCGCGGATTTCAGATTAAAACGCGGTCAATGCGTAAAAATCTCTACAGGAGGTATGATGCCTGCCGGAGCTGATGCCGCTGTTATGGTAGAGCACACCGACTGCGACGGCAGCCTTTGCCTTATTTATAAATCTGTTGCTCCCGGTGAAAATGTAACTTTAAAAGGTGATGATATTTGCGAAGGCGAAACCGCTCTGAAAACAGGCTGTATTATTTCTTCACCCCAGACCGGAGTTCTCGCTGCGCTCGGCATAAATGAGTTAAATTTTTTTAAAAGACCCTTGGTAACGGTTATTTCAACCGGTGATGAGATTGTCAACGGAAAACCCCAACCGGGTCAGATTAGAGACATCAATTCCTACCTTCTTTGCGCCGCGCTGAACGAATACGGCTGTAACGCCTTTGATTACGGCTCTGTACCTGACATAAGAGAAAGCGTTGAAAAAGCAATAAAAGAGTGTGTCGTAAAATCAGATGCAGTAATCATATCCGGCGGTTCATCTGCAGGGTCAAGAGATATGACTGTTGATATAATCAACTCTCTCGGCAAAGCTTATTTTCACGGAATTGCCATGAAGCCCGGCAAGCCCACAATTTTCGGAATGATTGAAGGCAAGCCTGTTTTCGGTCTTCCGGGGCATCCGCTCGCTGCATATTTTGTGTTCAGGCTTATTGTTACGGAATATATCAGATCCGTCTTGAAAATGTCGCCTGAAAAGCCTGCCGGAATCGGTATTCTTTCGGAAAACATTCCGTCTAACCACGGCAGAGAGGAATTCATCTGCATAAAAAAAGGTGAAAACGGCAGACTTATTCCCGTACATACTAAATCGGGCATTATTTCAGTTCTTTCCGTTTCGGAAGGTTTTATAAAAATTCCGCGGGATAAAGAAGGACTCGCCGCAGGAGAAACCGCTGAGGTATATAAACTATGAAGCACAAATATCTTAACAATATTCCTCTGGACGAGGCAAAAAGAACATATTATGAGCATCTTAAAAACGCCGGCTTCGGCTGCTCATCTGAAACAGTTGCTGTTACCGGCGCTTGCGGCAGGATCATTAAAAATGCATCTTACGCGGTAATATGCTCGCCTCATTATAACGCGAGCGCTATGGACGGAATTGCGGTTGATTCGCGTATCACCTTCGGAGCGAGCGAAAAAACGCCTGTAACTTTAGAGCCTGCCGATTATACGGTTGTTGACACAGGCGACCCGATACCTGATGACTGTGACGCCGTGATAATGGTAGAAGATTTAATAGAAACAGGTGAAAACAAGCTTCAGATTATTTCAGCTGTATCTCCCTGGCAGAATGTTCGTCAGGTCGGCGAAGATATATGCATGGGTGATATGATTGCCCCTTCGGGAACCGAACTTACCGCTTCGCTTTGCGGAGCTCTTCTCGCAGGCGGAATAACTGAAGTTGAGGTTATAAAAAAACCGCTTGTGGGAATAATTCCTACAGGTGATGAAATAGTTGCTCCCACAAGTGCCCCCAAAAAGGGCGATATAATCGAATTTAACTCGACTGTTTTTACGGGAATGCTTGATAAATTTAAGGCTGATTCAAAAATTTATCCGATTACTCCCGATAACAAAGAGCTTTTAAATATTGCCGTTAAAACAGCACTCTCTGAGTGTGACATTGTACTTGTTTCCGCAGGTTCTTCGGCAGGCAGAGATGATTACACAAGCGATATTATCTCCTCTCTCGGAACGGTTCTCGTTCACGGAATTGCCATTAAGCCCGGCAAACCCGCTGTTCTCGGTGAGGCAAAAGGTAAGCCGATTATAGGCATACCGGGATATCCTGTTTCTGCAATAGTAATTATGGATGAAATTGTCGGAGATGTTATTTCGGTTTATTACGGTAAAGAGCGTGCAAACGGTGAAACGGTGAAAGCCGTTCTTTCTAAAAAGATCGTCTCTTCCCTGAAATACAATGAATTCATCAGAGTCTCTCTCGGCAGAATCGGCGGCAAAATCTCCGCTTCTCCCCTTTCAAGAGGAGCCGGGGTAATAACAAGCTTTACAAAAGCGGACGGAATCTTACAGATACCTCAGAACTGCGAAGGAATAGAAGCGGGAAAAGAAGTTGAGATTCATCTTAGCCGACCCCTTTGTGAGATTGAAAAAACACTTATTATTACAGGCAGTCATGATCCGCTTATAGATGAGGTGACGGATATTCTTTCCAAAAAAGGCTTTCCGTTCAGAGTGTGCTCTACCCACGCAGGAAGCATGGGTGCAATATATGCTGTTCGAGACGGGTTGGCTCATATGGGCGGTATCCATCTGCTCGATACAGAAACAGGCGAATACAACACGTCATATATTGATAAATACATTCCTTCCGAAAATGCAACGGCAGTCAGAGGAGTTGGCAGGGTTCAGGGCCTGATGGTAAAAAAAGGCAATCCGCTCGGCATAAAGGAGTTCTCAGATATTACTGATGTTCGCTATGTCAACCGTCAGCGTGGCTCAGGCACAAGAATTCTCTGCGATTACCTGCTTGAAAAAAACGGGATTTCTCCCGAAGAGATAAACGGCTACGGTAACGAAGAGTTCACTCACACCGCAGTAGCGGCTCTAATTGCAGCCGGAAATGCAGACGCAGGTCTCGGAATATACTCCGCCGCCAAAATGTACGGTCTTGATTTTATACCTGTTTGTAACGAAAAGTATGAATTTCTTATAGGCAAAGAGTATCTTGAAGATCCAATGGTGAAGGCCTTTCTTGAAGTGCTGTATTCAGAAAAATTCAAAGCCCGTCTTGAAGAGATGGGAGGATATACGGAGGCGTGATATGCTCACTCATATAAATGAAAACGGCGATGCAATAATGGTAGATATAGGTGAAAAATCTGTCACTCAGCGTACGGCGTCCGCCTACGCGAGAATCAGAATGAAACCGCAGGCACTTGATGCCCTTCTGAATGCTGACCTGAAAAAAGGTGACGGACTTGCAGCCGCAAGGATAGCAGGAATAATGGGAGCTAAAAAGACAAGTGAGCTTATTCCTCTGTGCCACAATATTCCGATAGATAAGATAACCGTTGATTTTGAAAAGGAGAGCGATACTGCTCTCGGCATATATGTCAGTGCCAAATGCAATTATAAAACAGGCATCGAAATGGAAGCCGTAACCGGTGCATCCATAGCCGCGCTGACAATATATGATATGTGCAAGGCTATGGGCAAGGATATGGTTATTGAGGAAATTAAACTGCTCGAAAAGACGGGCGGAAAGAGCGATTACCGCAATGAAGGATAATTTCGGAAGAGAAATTTCATATCTGCGGGTTTCCGTTACCCAGCGCTGCAATCTTAACTGTGTTTATTGCGGCAAGATTGAGTGCGCAAAAAAGGATTCCGAGCTCTCACCGGAAATTATTGAAAAGCTTGTAAGAGCCTTTGCAAAATGCGGGATAAACAAAGTAAGAATCACCGGCGGGGAGCCGCTTGTAAGAAAAGACATCTGTGAAATCATAGGCAGAACACGCGAAATTGAAGGCATTGAAACAATCGGTATAACAACAAACGGAGTATATCTTTCCGAATACGCCAATGAAATGAAAAAAGCCGGTCTTGACAGCGTCAACATCAGTCTTGACAGCACAGACGGCAGCACATACCGCCACCTCACCGGATCGGATGTTCTCACAAAAGTTCTTGAAGGAATTGACGCGGCGGAAAGAGCGGGCCTGGCTCCATTAAAAATAAATGCTGTTCTGATGAAAGGCGTAAACAGCGACGGAGCCGGTGAACTGATAAACATTGCCAGAAACAGAAAAATCGACGTACGATTCATTGAACTGATGCCCTTTTCTGACGATGGAGAAGATTCATCTCTGATTGTTACGGGTGATGAAATACTCAGGGAATTTTCTTTTCTGAAACCTATGCAATCGGAAGAAGGCACGGCAAAGTATTATTCGGCACAGGGATTCAAAGGCAGAATAGGGCTGATTAACCCGATAACTCACAAATTCTGTTCCGATTGTAACAGAATACGTCTGCTGTCAGACGGCAAAGTTAAGCCCTGCCTCGGATATGATACAGTTTATGATATTATGCAATACATTGATTGTGAAAGCAGTCTTATCGAAGAAATAAAAAAAATTATTATGAATAAACCTTCAGGTCACAGCTTTGAAAGCGAAAGTGCCGGTCACGGCCTGAATAAAACAGGAGGATAAAATGGCAAGAGTAGTAGCTATAAATATCAGTGAGAAGAAGAAAACGCCAAAAAAATCAATTCCCGAAGGCAAGCTTATAAAAGATTTCGGGTTTGAAGGTGACGCTCACGCGGGTAAATGGCACCGCCAGGTAAGCCTGCTTGCGAAAGAGAGCATAGAAAAAGCTCAGGGAATGCGCACAGACGGTCTGTGTCACGGAATGTTTGCGGAGAATATAACCACAGAAGGAATAGAACTTTACACGCTCCCCATAGGCACAAAGCTTAAAATCGGCGATGAGGCACTGATTGAAGTGACTCAGATAGGCAAGGAATGCCACGACGGCTGTGCTATAAGAGAGCTTGTAGGGCAGTGCATAATGCCTAAGGAAGGCATATTCGGCGTAGTCCTTGAGGGCGGCACAGTAAAAGAAAATGACGAAATAACTGTATTATAGTTTTAAGGCATATTTCTTAATGAAAGGAGTGAAGCAAATGGAGAGGGCCAAATTCAGCGGCAGACTTTCTTTGCCCGTAACTGTTCTGCTTTTGGTTTTACCGTTTGCGACCGTTTTTGCTTCACTGTTTTTCGGCAGATACCACCTTTCATTAAACGAAGTAATATTGTCTGTTTTCGGTTCGGACAGTATTCCTCTTACTTCACGAGTAACCGTTTTACAGCTCAGGCTTCCGAGAGCGATTGCCGCAGCTTTCGTCGGCGCGTCCCTCGCAGTATCAGGCGCCGCGTTCCAAAGCGTATTTCGCAACCCGCTTGTAAACTCCGGTATTCTTGGAGTGTCAAATGGAGCAGGCTTCGGCGCTTGTCTGGCGATTGTATTTTTCGGCGGCGGTGTATTCACTTATATTTTCTCATTTGTGTTTGCAGTAGCGGCAGTTGTTCTGAGCTGTTTTGCCGGAAGAGTTTCACGCGTAACCACCTCTGTTACAATGATACTCGGCGGTGTTATAGTAGGTGCTTTTTTCAGCGCTCTTGTTTCTATTATGAAATTTGTCGCCGATCCCTACAGCCAGCTTCCTTCCATAACTTTCTGGTTTATGGGCAGCTTTGCTTCTGTTAACTATTCTCATCTTTACGCCGCATTACCGATGAGTATAGGTATGCTTATGATTTTTCTTTCCCGATGGAAGCTCAATGTGCTGTCAATGGGTGAAAGAGAGGCCTCTTCGCTGGGCGTTGACGTGCGTAAAGCTCAGATTTTGATTATCGGCGGAGCAACTCTCTGCACAGCCTCTGCAGTTTGTATAAGCGGCACAATCGGCTGGGTAGGTCTGGTTATTCCGCATATCGGTCGAATGATAACAGGAAACAGTAATCAGAAGCTCATACCTGTCAGCATATCTCTCGGATCATCTTTCATGGTAATTATGGACCTGCTCTCTCGCACTCTGACGGGCTCTGAAATACCGATTGGTATTCTCTGCGCGCTTATAGGCACACCTTTCTTCGTTTATCTTCTCAAAAAGACGAAGGGAGGGTTCAGAGCGTGATTTTACAGATTGATAATCTTTCATTTTCATATGATAATACTCCCCTGATTTCCGGATTGTCTCTTTCTGCGGATAAAGGTGAAATAGTTAGTCTGCTCGGCCCTAACGGCAGTGGAAAAACGACTTTGCTTGACTGCATACTCGGTTTTCACAAAAATATTTCAGGAAATGTTAAAGTTTGCGATAAGGATGTACTTTCTCTTTCGCGCCCGGAGCTCGCAAAGCTTGTTTCGTATGTTCCTCAGACTCACACGCCTGTCTTCCCCTACACAGTCAGGGAAATCGTTCTTATGGGCAGAACGGCTCAGTCCGGGCTTCTCGGCGCCCCCGGCAAAGAAGACTTTGAAAAATGTGATTTCGCTATTGCCCGTATCGGTATAGGGCATTTTGCCGATAAACCATACACATCGTTGTCCGGCGGAGAGCGAAAGCTTGTTCTTCTTGCTCGCGCTCTGGCTCAGAAGGCCCCGCTGATTGTGCTTGACGAGCCTACAAGCTCCCTTGATTTTAAAAATGAGTTACTGTTTCTTGAAATTCTGACAGATCTTGTACGCAGCGACGGAATATCCGCTGTAATGGCAACCCATGATTTACAGCACCCGCTCTATTTTGAATCGCAGGGTATAAAAACAAAGGCCGTTATGCTTTGCAAAAACAGCCGTATCAGAACCGGGTGCCCGGGTAAAATCATCACAGCTGAAACGCTTCTTGATGTGTACGGCGTCATAGCTTCGATTCAGGAAATAAAGTGCGAAGACGGAAGAGTCTTAAAAACCATTGCCGTTCTCGGAAATAAGATAAAATAAGGAGATTATTATGAAACGATTTGCGGCGCTTGCTTTGGCTCTTTTTATTCCCTTCGCTTCACTTTGCGCCTGCACCGTAAAACCGGTTCAGACAAAAGGAAGTATCACTGTAAAGGATTCTGTAGGCAGAGAAGTTTCAGTTCCCGATAATCCTCAATCAATCTGCACCCTTTGCCCCTTTTCGGGTCCTGTAATTGTGATGCTCGGTCTTGGCGAAAGAATAACATCATTTACAAATAATGCTGCCAGAAGCAAGCTCCTGATGCAGATTTGCCCTTCACTGTCAAATGCCGCGGTAGTCAAAAACAGCGGGTCTGTAAATGCAGAAGAGATTCTTGCAAGGAATACTGACCTGATTATAATTAATTCCGGAGTATATTACAGCGACACAGAACGCAAAAAAATCGAAGCAATCGGGAAACCCTTTATTGTGATAGATTATGACACGATAGACGATCAGCTGAAAGCAGTTGAAATACTCGGAAAGGCTCTTGAAAGAGAGAAAAAAGCGAATGAATACATCTCTTATTTCAAATCGGTGACAGAAAAAGCTAAACAGATTGCAAAGGGAACCGATATCAGGCTTTATCACTCGGTAAACGAGGCAGTACGTACAGATTATAAAGGCAGTTACTGCGCAGAATGGATTGCTCTGACAGGCGCTGAAAATGTATCTTTGATGGACTCCGGCCTTAGTATAGAAGGAGATAAAGCTTATACGACTCTTGAACAGATTTATGTATGGAATCCTGACATAATTATCTGCAATGAATCAATGGTTGATGATTATATTCTAAGCGATCCAAAATGGAAGGGTCTGTCTTGTGTTCAGAGCAAACAGGTTTATCAGATTCCTATAGGTATAACCAGATGGGGGCACCCTTCAAGTTTTGAAACACCTCTTGCGATATTATGGCTTCTGAATCTTCTTTATCCCGACACTTCAGAAATCGATATGAATTATGAAATAATAGATTTTTACAAGAAATTCTTTGATTATACAATCTCAAACGAGTGGCTCGAAGCTATTATTGACGGTTCGGAAATGCGTGAGCCCAGAACTGGAAACAGGGAGGATGCCGCATGAAAGTATTTGTCTGCATAGACGATACAGATAATTATGACAGCATTGGTACAGGTGAACTTCTTGAAAATATGATGGGTGAAGCGGCAGTCAAAGGTCTCGCAAAAGCCGGATTCACTGTGCGGTATCAGCTTTATATTCACGATGATATTCCCTACACATCCCATAACAGTTCCATGTGTTGCAGCGCCGAAGTAACAGACCTTGATGAGTTTACAGAATTCTGTGAAGAATATCTTGAAAAGAATTCAGCAGAAGGTTCCGATCCGGGTTTGTGTATTCTGAATGATAATCCGAATATTGATTATTCCCCTCTTATTGAATTCGGAAAAGACGCCCGCTGCAAAGTTCTCACAAAAGAATATGCCGTTAAAAAAGCAGAGGAATTCGGCAAAAATGTTCATCTGAGCGAACACGGAGGAACAGGCGGCGGCATAATCGGAGCGCTTGCGGGAGCTGCTTTGCGCGCCGGCAAGGAAGAAGGGCGAATCAAAGGCAAGCTTCATCCGCTCCCCAATAAAACCGATTGGAGCGCTTCGGAATTTGCTTGTGTATTCGGTGTACAGCGTTTTATAGATGAAGACGGAATTGAGATTACGGATAATATTTCCATAAGCTTTTTTCATCCCACAAAACTGCTTTACAGCAACGGGATGATAACAACTGTAATAATAAATGAAAACGGGCATTTTATGCCAAAGCCGAAAATCAAAAAGAACAAAGAGTGATAACAGTGACAGACTGGACTGTAAAAAACGAAAAAACAATGTTTACACACGGGAAAGAAGCGTATACTGAGGCTGCACGTACAGCGGAAAAATGCGGATTATTTTCTGAGGACTGCGAAGACGAGCTTGTGTGTGACGACGCTGTAAGCTGCTATAACTGCCGATACCGCCGCTGGACTGCGGATAGTTTTGAATGTATTAAGAGGTAATGGTAATGAAGAATAATCAGGAAGCCCGTCAGGCAATCTCAACACTGATTGCGTTTTTTTTGCTGCTGTCTTTTGCTGTTTCAGCCTTTGCAGAGGGAGGCAACGGCGACGGCACGGGAGGCGGTAAAGATAAACCGCTTGCGCTTGAAACATCAAGCATAGCTAACGGGGCTCAGAATGTTTCCCTGAAACCTGAAATTGTTCTGAATTTTAATAAAAATGTTGTTCACTTTACCGTGCGCGATAATAATATGAAATGCTTTTCAATGACAGATGAAGGCGGCGGAAATGTGCCGGTGAATGTAATTATGGGCGACGACCAGGTTGACCCTTCGATTAAAAGAATTGTCACGGTTACTCCCAAAAGCTCACTTGAGCCCGGCACCGTATATCTGCTTAAAATAAGTAAAAATCTCACTTCAAAAAGCGAAGTAACTCTAGGAAAAGATCTATATATAAGCTTCACAACACAGGAGCCGAAAACAACCGTCCCCGCCCCATCTACAACCAAAACAGCTTCTACCTCAGCTTCTCAGACATCAGCTCCGAAAGCAATCCCGGATGCCGGCACTGCAGTAACTAAATCAGGCGGTAAAAAAGCCTCCGGCTCATCTTTTTCATCCGAAGCATCACAGCCGGCAACAACAGCTGTTCCTGTAACTGCCGGTCAGATTCATCAGGTAACCACAACACGTGCGGCACGCACCACCACAACACGATATTACAGGCACTCCGAATCACAGCCTGAGTATGAAACAGATCCGGTAACTGCATCACAGATTATTACCGAAAAAACGCGCGAAACTTCATCCGCAGTACCGGTAACAAATACCCGTGAAGAAACTGCAACTTACTCTGCTTCATCCGAAACATCTTACTCCGAGCTTAAATTCACAACAGATTTATCATTTATTGATTATCCGGATGATGAAACAGTCTCTTCAGAAATAACCGGTTATTCTCTTTCTCCCTTCAACGACAATCCGGTTGACGGGCCGTATTACGAAAAGAGCGAAAATACAGAGTCGTCAGAGAAGCAGGATTCCGGCTCAGGTCAAAGCAATGTGAAACATTATATTCCTTATATAATTTCCGGCGCGATTGCAATTATCGCCATTCCGGCGGTTTTAGTAATTATAAAAAGAAAAAAACGAAAGGAAGTAACTAAATGAAACGTTTATCCTCAGTCATCAGCATTCTAATCGCACTTCTAATGGTGATGAACATCTCTGCGTATGCCACAGGCGGAGAGGGCGGCGGCGACAGCGCCCTGACGCTTGTTTCGGCAAAAGTCGGTGAAGCCGATCTTGAAGGATCAAAAATCCCGTCAGGCTCCGAGATAGTTCTGACATTCTCAAACAATGTCACTGATGAAACCGTGCTCGCAAACAACATCAGCAAAATCAAGGTTAAAAACGCCGAAGGCACAGAAGCTGACTGCACCGTATCTGCCGGTGAAGAAAAGACCGTGCTCACAGTAACGCTCGGAACAATTTCCAAGGGCGATTATACTCTCACAATCGGCAAAGAGCTTAAAGCAAAGAATGAAAACACTCTTGGCACCAAGGTTGAAATCGCTTTTTCTGTCAAAGGCGACGGATCGGGAACCGGCGGTGGAAACAATCCTCTCAGCCTTGTATCTGTCAAAGCCGGCAATACGGACCTTAAAGACGCAGAGCTTGAAGGAAGCGGCATAATCGTTATTACATTTGACCGCGGCATGAACGAAAATCAAAGTGCAAATTTTGAACAGATCGGTATTTACAGCGAAGACGGCACAAAGGTTGTAAGCGGCATTACTTTCAGCGATTTCACAAAAAATGATGAAGGCAACAGCTATACAGAGCTGAAATACGAAGGTCTCAAGGGCGGTAAATACACACTCAAGCTCGGAAAAGACCTCAAAGCAAACAACGGCAACACTCTTGGTGAAGATGTTGTTATTTCATTCAGCATAGCCTCACAGGAAGAGCCTTCGTTCATTCAGAGAATACTTGATTTTGTAATGAACATCATTAACACAGTTATAAACTTTGTTAAAGACCTTTTCAAAAGATAAACTATTGAATTCATGACATAGCGGCTCTATAAAAACGCTGTCTTTGATACAAACAGAAAAAGCCTTCTCCAGCACATAAGTGCTGAAAAAGGCTTGAAATAAAGGGATTTCGAGGGTCCGCTGTGTTTTACAGCAGAGCTTCGGAAGCCCTTTTTCTGTTTATTCGATTGTTGCTGGCCGGTTCTGTGGCCTTTGAAACTTACCCCTCAAAAACGGCTGCTGAAGGAATAATTAAAAAGTGTGGAAAAATTAAAATGTATTGGATTAGCAAATTGTGCGAGGGAATGTCGCCGTGTGCTTTCTCCTCATGTTTCTATGTTCTCTTCTGTAAAGCAGCCTTTCCACGCAGTTTCCAGAAAGTCTTTCAGCAGCTCGGAATAGAACTCTTTCATCTCTGGATGAAGGATAAAAATGTAACTGCGTTGTGTTCCTCGATGATATGTAATGCCCAGCATTGCCGCATCGGGGCAAAACTCCAGCATAATGCGCTTTGCTCTTTCCCATTGGGCTTCTGTTCTTCGTCCCTTGTGGCAGTAGTAAACCACGTTCTGTCCACGGTTATAGTAGCTGTATACCTCTGATGCATAGACGTATTTCGGAGCATCTTTTCTTGCCGTTGGACTTCCTGCTCTCAATCCATTGTCGGGGTCCATGAATACGAGATCTTGACCGAAGCATCCTGCAAGTGCCTGCTGATGCCAACGTTCCCGTGCCAATCGCTTCTCAGCCACCGACAATGTTGAATCAGTAAACAATGGCTGAACGATATTATCGAAGTAAACAGCACCCGGGATCATTTCACGTTTTGCAAAGCAACTAACACTTTTTTCTTTATAGATGCACATCTCCCGCAGTACATCGAATAGTTCCGGATCAAAAATGCGATTCTTTTCATTTGCAAGATAACCTCGTATGCTCCCGTCATTTGATTGATCATCAGGCGTTAGATACCAATTGACCGCAATTGTTACACCACGCTTTGCAATGAAGCGTAGCAATCCATATTTCCCATAATCGCCAACATCTCCAAAGTATTGGTGTTTCATGCCTCAGATATCCTTTATCTCCACAAAACTAATGCGACGCACAAAGACTGTTGATAACTTCCTCAACTTCTTTCCAGTTATGGACACGAATCATGCCGTGCGCTTCTGCGTCAAAACGAATATTGTGTGGTGCTGTCATCAAGACCTTTTTGTACTGCCCACCTTCAAGGTTATGAATTCCATCATCAATGAGGACATCGCCTCTTATCAATTGCTTTCGGCTTGTTACAATAACTTGATCCCAAGACAGAAATGGAAAGTACTTGAATAATACCTCACTCATCTTTTCAAAGATTGATTCGTATGGTGTGGCTGTAACGATATACACCTCGTTGCCGGAGGCAATTAAGCGACTCAATACTTCTGGAGCATCTTCAATAGGCTCGACAGTTTTCCAGAAACCGGGCTTCATCGGAATCTCATATACCTGTTCATGCGTTAAGCCCGGAAAGGCCGCAGATACATCCCAAGAAACAATCTCATCGCAGGACACGCAACGACCATATTTCTCATTAACACCATTTACCCACGCTTTAAGAAGATGTTCAATTGTATCGTCCATATCGACAAGAATAATCATTTCCAACCCTCAAATCTATGAATTACGGAACGACTTACTTGCTCATCTTTTCAAGTTCGCCAAGACTGACCCCGTTTTCATCTTTCCATTTAAAATTTCCGCTTAAAGATGCGCCACCAACAAAACTGGCTGCAGCCGAAGGACTTGAAAGAAGAACGTCCGCTGTGAGCGTATACGTCTCGTCTATTAACTCCGCATATTTGTTGCGGTCCTTTATTGCCCTCTTCGGACACGCCTTTGAAATCTGCGGATTGAGAGTACTTCCTTTCAGAACAACAAAACCATCGCTTGTCCTTTTTCCGGTGGCTTTTGAACCGCTGTATTCAAGATACAGCAGCGGTTCAGCTTCGCTCTCTGGACTGGAAGAAATAAACGGCTCAAAAACCTTATGTCCAAGAGCACCCATAACTATTTTTGCATAGTCAATGAACTCTTCAAGTTCGCTTTCGGTTTCCTCTGTGATATTGCCCGGATTGGGGTCATTACCATTCTTAACAATATAGCGGTTTGCCTGAATAGCCAAATTACAAAAGCGATTCTCAAGATAACTTATTTCTGTTGGGCCAAAGGAATTATTAGAGGTAGTGAACATTATTGTCTCTGTCCAATAGTCTATGGACGGATGGGCCTCTTGCACCCGAAGCAATAATCCTTTACCGTTTTTTCTTACTCCGGCTTGCCCAATGTATACGACGGCATCATCATCTTTGTTTGTGCCGAAGAGGAAATAAACACCGCTTTGTTTTAATATGTCCATGTCCTTGCACTTATCAAGAGAGGTCCTTGGTATTTTATAAGCGATTCCAGTCCAATTGGCGAGAGAACATTTTATTCTCCCGCTCGGTTCTCCGTCCATCAAGAACAGTTTTAATGTCTTACTCCGTGGCATGATATTCCTCCTCAGCTACAGCAATTCATCTGTTTTACGAGAACAACGACAAAAAGACCCCGTTTTCCATGTCGTTAATGTTATAAAGATGCTGCATTGTGTTAAAGGTTTCTTCGAGGTTCCTCCGTGCGCTTCGCCAACCACCGCCATCTGTCACCCAAACGAACTCAACACCGATAACGTCTCGTGCTTCTTCCGCTATCATCTTATAGCTTCTGGCGGTTTCGTTGAGCTTGGAACCACCGCCTCCATAGAAGTTAGTTTCAATGACATAGATGGTTTTATCTGTTTTTACTACGAAGTCCCAGCGTTTTGTAGAGGTTTTCGGATTTTTCAACGTAAACTGATTTAGACAAAAGATCTGCAAACCTAAGAGCGTCCTCGGTTTCAAATGCGGCAGGAGCAATGGTTTCTATATGGAACAACCGCAAGAAATAGTTTTGCAGAAGAGCGTCATAAATCTCATTTAGGTAATCATTGTGTTCCAAACCGTGGAAAATGGCATATCCAAGATTGTTG
Source organism: Clostridiaceae bacterium (assembly GCA_016282855.1). Classification (GTDB taxonomy): domain Bacteria; phylum Bacillota; class Clostridia; order Oscillospirales; family Acutalibacteraceae; genus CAG-177. Next base: position 50,944 of record JAEELT010000081.1, read on the forward strand.
TTGGGCTCGTTCATCAATAAGCACCTCCCAACAACAGCTCATCCATTATTTGCTTCTTATCCTTTTCAGCATCATTAAATGGCAGGAAGTAGAAGTAATACGAGTGCATTCCAAGGTTTAGGTCAGACACTTTTTTTTCGATGTACGGAATGGCAGCTTTAATGTCCTCTATCATTTTCCCCGTGGCCATTGCTCTGAAGGCATCATTATCATCAGCGGCAACATCTAAAGAGTATCCAATAAAAACGCCAAAGGCCATGTCTGGGTCGGCCTGCCTTTGTTTACTCGGAACAAGAATCTGCTTTAACCGTTCAGTGGTTTCCTTATCATAGGTATGATTAAAAAGCGTGCTATCAACCATTTGTCGCTCTCTTCTGCGTCCGTTCTTAATTGCAGACAAAGCATCAAATGCACAGTCAATAGCGTCTTCGATTCTTCCTGATATGCTGGAAGCACCAAAAACGAGCTGATAGCTAATCTTGCCATTGACCTTTCTTTTCAGAAGATGGACACAATCGCTTTTGCTTTTGAACTGGCTTGCGTCTGTTGTGATTTCAACCTTACTGAGCAATTTAGGCGCATGAAGGCTTCCTTCCATAAAGGTAAACAGAAGCATTTCACCCAACTCATTTCCAGTTCCTTTTTCATCAGGGTTTCCGTTTGCCTTCATTAAGCGCAGAGCTTTTGCCCCGATGCTCCGAGCTTTCTTCTTATCTTCAAACTCTTTTAGTTTTGTTCGGGAATAAACGTACATACCGACGCTATCAAAAAGGTACTCATTGAGTGCCATATAATCGAACGCTGAATCAGATATATCTAAATAATAGAGGCTAATACCGCTTTTATTTTTCAGCGAAAGAGCCGCCCCATGGTTCACCTCACGGAATACTGCCTCAAAGCCATCATCGTCCAGAGTACGTTCGAGTTCTTGCGTTTCAACGATGACAGTTTCTTCGATAGTTATGGAATCTTTGTTCTTTCCAAAGCTATTAACGTAGTCTTCTGTTACCTTGTCAATTGTTTCTTTACCGGCTTTGTTTTCAATGCCTGTTGCTACAAAGTAAAAAATGTCAGCAAAGAAATCCGCCGGATTAAAGGATACCTTTAAAACAAGGTCTGCTCTGCTCAGTCTGCCTATTTTTGCCTCATCAGCAGAGACAGTTGAAAGAGCCATATCTTGTAGAGAAAGGAGTGCAAGAGGGATCATGTCTGGATTAAGTAAAGGAATAACATACTTCTCCATTCCTTGTGAAAGCGAAAGCAGATCCGTCTTTTGCATCGGCTCAATAACGTCAGCAGGGGAAAGATTATAATCACACGACAGAAGATGACTCACTGTGCTGTCGTCAGACTCCAGAATTCCACCATAATACTCATCGAGTGACTTAACAACGGCACCACAGAGGGTCTTGTTATAGACTTTGGGCTTAGCGCATATTTTTAGAACTTTTATAAGTGCCGCATAACACAGCGTCATAAACAAGCCCTCCTTTCTTGTTACTCTTCATCCTTTATAAAATCCACAAGGTCGCCAATGTTACAATTTAACACTTCGCAGATCCTACCAAGCACATCCATGCTTACTGCTTCACCTCTTCCCATTTTTGCAATTGTGGAAGAGGTAATTTTTGTTTTGGCCATAAGGTCTTTTTTCATCATGTTTTTATCGATTAGTAGTTTCCAGAGCTTGTTGTAGCTGTATGTCATAGTGGCTCCTCCTTACCTCCGTATCTGCCAGAGCATCACACACCGTTACCGTCGTTAGTCAGAGATGTACATATTATATCACCAATCTTCACGTTTTTCAATCCCGCATTTGTGTTTTATGTGTTTCAACTTTGTAAACTCGAAGTTTTACATGTCTATTCTAAATCGCCCAAGTCTGCTCCAAGTCTCTTACAAGTCGGCTCCATGTAGTTGGGAGCCGATTTTTCTTAAAATCTACTTGTGAGTGAAAGCTCACACCCACAAGCGGTACGTCCACTGGCCCCGGACGATCCAGTGCCGCCTGATGGGACAAGTTAATACGAACAGCTGCCTACTGGATAAGGAAGCTGCAGACCGGAACGGAGAAATC
>JAEELT010000082.1 GCA_016282855.1 Clostridiaceae bacterium
AGAGTTTGACCTTACGGAAAAGATTGACGGCGTTTGCGCAAACGATGAGGAATCGGCAGCGCGCTGGTTCTCATACGGCAACAAAATAGTGATTATCAAGCACGGCAAAGAGGGCTCTTACGCTTACCTCGATGACGGCAGCGCTTACAAAGTGAACACGTTCCCCGTGAAGCTCCTCAAGGGCTTCGGCGGCGGCGACGGCTATGCGAGCGCTTTCATTTATTCGCTTCTTAAAGGCAGAGAGGTGCCCGAGGCTCTTGAGTTTGCCACCGCCTCCGCTTCCATGCTTGTTTCCGCTCACAGCTGTTCAGAGGCTATGCCCTCCGAAACCGCCGTGCAGAAATTCATTGACTCGCTCAAGCCCACCTGCGGCGAAGTGATAATAAAGGTGAAATAATTATGTTTGATGCTTTATCAGTTAAAGACGCCTGTGTGCAGTGGATAAGAGATTTCTTTGAAGCAAACGGCAAAGGGTGCAATGCCGTGCTCGGCATTTCCGGCGGCAAAGACAGCAGCGCGTGCGCCGCACTGTGCGTTGAGGCGCTCGGCAGAGACAGAGTAATCGGCGTGCTTATGCCAAACGGCGAACAGAGCGACATTGACGACGCATACTCTCTCGTTAAACATCTCGGTATAAAACACTATGTTATTAACATAAAAGACGCTGTTGACGGCGTTACAAACGCCATTCCCTTTGAGCTCAGCCGCCAGAGCGTCATTAACCTTCCGCCGAGAATACGCATGTCCACCCTTTATGCCGTATCCCAAAGCAATAACGGCAGGGTAGTGAATACCTGCAATCTTTCCGAAGACTGGATAGGCTACTCCACAAGGTACGGCGACGCCGCGGGCGATTTCAGCCCTCTCGGCGGCCTGACCGTGCAGGAGGTGAAGGAAATCGGCCGCGTTCTCGGCCTGCCTTCCGGGCTTGTGGACAAGGCGCCGTCGGACGGCCTTTGCGGCAAGACGGATGAGGATAATATCGGCTTCACCTATGCCGTGCTTGACAGATATATACGCACAGGTGAAATCGATGACTGTGAAACAAAGGAAAAAATCGACAGACTTCACAGGGCCAATTTATTCAAGCTTCAGCCGATTCCGGCGTTCAGACCCGGCATTCCCGAAAAAGCGGTCTGACGGTGAACCGGGTATAACCGGAAAACAGCAGTATTGAATCTGAACTGCGGGCATAATCCCGCAGTTCTGTTTTTTGAGTTGAATAAAAGTATTAAATGTGTTATTCTTTTCGCGGTGATAAGATGAATATCGGAAATACCGAATTAAAAGGATATTGCGCGCTTGCGCCTATGGCAGGAGTTACAGACAGGGCTTTCAGAGAGCTCTGCCTGTCTTACGGCGCGTCCTGCGTATATACCGAGATGGTGAGCGCCAAGGGCCTTACAATGCACGACAGGAAGTCGGGCCTTCTTATGACTCTCACCGAAGGGGAAAGGCCGGGCATAGTGCAGATATTCGGCTGTGAGCCGGAGTCGATGGCTCTTGCCGCAAAAAAAGCGGAGGAAACGGGCTGCATTGCCGTGGACATAAATATGGGCTGCCCCGCTCCGAAAGTCGCCGGTCACGGCGGCGGAAGCGCGCTTATGAAAGATCCGGACCTTGCCGCGAGGGTAACCGAGGCCTGTGTTAAAGCTGTCAGCATCCCCGTCACGGTGAAAATGCGCTCCGGCTGGGATGAGAACAGCATAAACGCCCCCGGGCTTGCCGCGATGCTTGAGAGCGCGGGAGCCGCCGCAATCACCGTTCACGGCAGAACAAGAAAGTAGATGTATGCACCGCCCGTTGACCTTGATATAATCAGGATGGTGAAAGAGACCATTAAAATACCCGTTATCGGCAACGGCGATATTACCGACGCAAAAAGCGCCGAATATATGTATAAATATACCGGATGTGACCATATTATGGCCGGAAGGGGAGCTCTCGGCGCGCCGTGGCTTTTTTCGCAGATAAACGCTTTGCTCACCGCAGGCGAAACTCTGCCGGACCCGCCGATTGAGGAGCGCATGCGCGTAATGGTTAAGCATATCGAAAAGCTGTGCGAGTATAAGGGCGATTATGTCGGAATGCGAGAAGCGCGAAAGCACGCCGGCTGGTATATAAAAGGCGTAAGAGGCGCCGCTTCCTTCAGGCGCGAAATAGGAGCGCTCGAGAGTATGGAGCAGCTGCGCGCTCTCGCTGAGAAGGTTGTGCAGAGCGCCGCGGATTCACAGGCATAAAATATCTCAAATCCGATATTGACCTTTTGAAATCTTTGTGGTAAAATACAGTTCGTCACGGAGGCGTAGCTCAGCTGGTCAGAGCGCCTGCTTCACACGCAGGAGGTCAACGGTTCGAGCCCGTTCGCGTCCACCAGACAATACAGGCAGGCCAAAAGGTCTGCCTGTTTGTTTTATTATAAAAACGGGAGAAGAACCGTTGACCTCAGCAAAAGCGGGGAATCTGAAAAGAATATTTTAACAAAATGTTAATTGTTTGTTGACTTTTTTAATTCTTATATGGTATAATCTGCCCGTATGAATGGCGAAAGAGACCTCGTTGTGTTATTGTCTTTGACAAATAATATGATTTGAGGTGTATTTCATGAAGAAAATCCTATCCTGCTTAGTTGCTTTATGCCTGCTTCTCGGAGCGGGCTCTGTTTGTTTGCCGGCACTTGCAGAAGCGGCGGAAGCAAACACAATGACCACTGTTATCGTAAAAACCGATGACGAAGGCCTGCTCAGTGCGCCAACGTCAAAGAGAGGTCCCGAAGCCGTAAAGCAGAAGGTTTCGGGCACAAAGAATACGATTCAGAAAATCAGGCAGAGAGTTGAAACACTTGATGTTGAGTACACTTATACTCATATTTTCAGCGGCTTTTCGGCTACCGTAAAAAAGGGTGATATTGATAAAATCCGCAGCACCGACGGCGTTGCCGGAATTTGCGACACAAGCGAATACAGGCGTGTTCCCTCGGTTGCTTCATCCGGAAATCAGATATCTTCGGGCGCTATGATAGGCCTTGATGAGGCGCGCGCTCTGGGCTACGACGGCGCCGGTACGGCTGTTGCGATAATCGACAGCGGTTTTGATGTTAATCATGAGGCGTTCCGTCTGAGTGATGAGAGCACGGCAAAATACAGCAAAGAAGATATAGACAATATCATAAGTTCCAATCAGATGAACTGCAGAAACGGGTTTTTCAATACCGTATATAAAAACGCGAAAATACCCTTTGCTTATGACTATCATAAAAACAGTTCTGATGTTTATGTTGCCGAGCACGGCACGCATGTTGCAGGCATAGCCGCGGGCAACAGCAGTGAACTTGCCGGCATAGCCCCCGAGGCGCAGCTCCTTTTATTAAGAATCGGACTGGATGGTGAAGGCGGTATTGAAGAGGAGCTTGCCGCGTTTGATGACGCTGCCAAATTTGATGTTGCGGCAATCAATATGAGCTTTAGCAGTGATTTTATATTTAATCCCTATTTATCGGATTTTGACGCGCTGAGAGAGGCTTATCTTGCCGCCCGTAAGAGCGGAATACTCGTTTGCGGCGCTGCCGGAAATAATGGAGCGCTTGACAGCGTTATATATGGTCTCGATAACGGAACGGATGCAAACCCGAATGTTTATGACGGAATTACGAGCGTCGCGTCGGTAAATAATACTTATTATGATAAAAACGGTGAAAAACAACCGGTAAAACTTCTTTTTGATTCCGGGAAAACAGCCGAAATATATATAACTCAAGGCGATTTTTCAGATGGTGAATTAATAAAATATCTTCCTTTTGCCGCAGGTGACGAAATCGGTGATCTTTCCGGCAAATGGGCACTTCTTACTTCTGCCGCTGCTTTCAGTGAGGTTTCAGCCTATAACCCCGAAGGAGTTATAGTTAATAAAAACGACTTGAATATATGGAGTAGCTGGTTTCTTAATCGGTCAAACGATTCCCCCGAAGAAGAGCATGATATCAGAATGATTTGCCTCACAGGAGATGACGTAAGCCGTCTTGCTTACTCCGAAGTGAAAGAATGTACTGTAGTGTTCGGCTATCTAGATGCTTCCGACAGTACGGAAATAAGTAATTTCAGCAGCTGGGGAATTGATGAAAAAGGCTGTATGACAGTCGATATTACTGCCCCCGGAGGCTCTGTTTATTCATCTTTTCCGAATAATGAGTATCAAAGTGAAAGCGGTACATCTATGTCTTCGCCTCATATCTGCGGCGTTGCCGCTCTGATGGAGCAGCATTTTAATGCCGGGGGAATCAGCCTTACCGGCGAAGAAAAAGCCGACCTTATGGAGAGCCTGCTTATGTCCACCGCAGATCCGGTTGAGCAGGGGAACGCCGTTGCTCCCGTGCGAGCGGCAGGCGCCGGGCTTGTGAATCTCTCGCGCGCTTTCAGCGCAAACGCGGTTCTTACCGGTGAAGACGGACACTCCGCACTCAACCTCGGCGACCGCCTCGGCAGCAGCTTTGACCTCGCATTTACCGTAAAGAACTTCTCATCTGAAACCGTCAGTTATGACACGGTTGAGCTGATTGTTGACTCCGATGAATATGAAACAAAACAGGTTCAGAACAGTGAAACCGGAGAATACGAGCAGATAAGCTTTATTACGGGCAGAAGCGCGCCTCTCGGCTTTACCGCGCAGACAGATCTTGATTCTGTTACTCTCGCTCCGGGCGAATCGGCGGAAATAACCGTGACGGTTACGGTTGACGAAGCCGATTTCGCAAGATATGAGGAAATATTCACAAACGGATTTTTCCTTGACGGTTATGTTTTCCTGTCCGATTCGGCAGGCGAAAATGCTGAGCTCAATATACCCTTCCTCGGCTTTGCAGGCGACTGGGATGCCGTGCCTGCTCTGCGCGCTGACGAAAACGGTTTTACCGTTCTCAGACACCTCAGGGAATTAAGATTTGTCTTTACCGGTAAAGAGGGAAATGAATCATATGAAACCTCGTTTGATGCATTATTGTTAGGTATAGGAACATCTTTTAATGTCAGCGATTTAGAAACCTTGTTTAAAAGAGATATTCCCGAGGGTGATTATTACATAACTGTGTATGCCGTGCCTTATGCAGCGCGTACAGATGAAGGTCAGGAATACGGCGCTCTGGAGTATCAGATTGCGGACAATACTCCTCCCGCCATTGTCAGCATAGATAAGTATGATTCCGATGACGGAAGCGGGCGCTTTATCATTACTACGCACGATAACGATGTGGCTTACTTTGAGTTCTTCGGCAAATCAATTTTTAACATCGGATTCAAGAAGATGGTATAGGTTGACGGCTATTATGATATTGATGAAAACGGCAATTATATCTATGTAATTCCGTTTGACGCAGACGACGGTTTCTCTCTGCCGCGCGGCGCTTACGGAGTGAGCGCAGTTGATTATTGCGGCAATGCGAGCGGCAACATTTTCTCAAAAGCAGTTCTTGTTTTTTCATCGGTTCTCGTTGATGTGTTTGCGTTTATTTCCCGGATCTTTTCCTTCCTGAATAATATTTGCTGAACGAATTATCATACCGGCAACACTTTTAAACCAGCAAATCAGATACAATAATTTTTTACGCCCGGGCGGCGGCAGTTTTGAACTGCTGCCGCCTTTCTATTTAATTTTTAAATATAAGTTGACAAATTCAAGTTTATATTTTATTATATGATAACCATACAATGGAGTAATATAGGGTATTGCACCCGAAAGGATATACTTATGACACAGACAGTGAAAATTCCGGTTGTGGCTCTCAGAGGGCTGGTTGTGTTTCCGGAGCAGCTCCTGCATTTTGATGTGGGAAGAGAAAAATCAATAAAGGCCGTTGAGGAGTCTGCCGCCGACGGGCACAGCATTTTCCTCGTTGCGCAGAAACATATCGCCACCGAAAACCCCAAGCTGGACGACATTTACAAATACGGCGTGATTGCAAAGGTGGATCAGATAATAAAGATTCCCGGCAAAAACGGCAGGATGATTCATATTTCCGTCAGGGGAATATGCAGAGCGAGAATCCACACGCTGACTGATAACGGCAAATATCTTGAGGGCGAGGTTGTTCCTCTCAAGTCCAAAAAGGTCAGAGAGAGCGAGGTTGATTATTCCGCCGCTCTTGTGCGCAGCACAAAGGATACCTTTGCCGAGTATTCGGAAAACGCCCCGAGAATTCCCGATGACATTTTTACGGGGATAATCGAGATGAAAGACCCGGGCAGGCTTGCCGATTTCATTGCCGGCAACATAATGCTTGAGGTTGAGGACAGGCAGGCGGTTCTCGAAACGCTTGACCCTGTAGAACGCCTTGAAGAGGTCAATATCATGCTCGCGCAGGAGTCGTATCTGCTTTCGCTTGAGGCGGATATAGACGAAAAGGTCCGCGAGAAGATGGATAAAAACCAGCGTGATTATTACCTGCAGGAGCAGATAAAGATAATCTCCGACGAGCTCAACGGCTACTCGCCCGAAGAGGAAACGGAGCAGTTCCGTGAAAAGATAAAGAATCTTAAGGCGGGCGATGCCGTCAAGGAGAAGCTCCTCAAAGAGTGCGCGAGGCTCGAGAAGATGGCCGCATCCTCACCCGATTCTTCCGTTTCAAGAAATTACCTCGAAATATGCACCGAGCTCCCCTGGGGTGAGTTCAGCGAGGAAAACAATGATATCGAAAACTGCCGCAGAGTGCTTGAGCGGGATCATTTCGGCCTGCAGAAGGTAAAGGAAAGAATAGCCGAGTACCTCGCTGTTTCATCCATAGCGCCCGACATCAGAGGGCAGATACTCTGCCTCGTCGGTCCTCCCGGAGTCGGCAAAACGTCAATAGCCCGCTCCGTTGCCGAAGCCACGGGCAGAAAATATGTCAGGATTGCTCTGGGCGGCGTAAAAGATGAGGCTGAAATCAGAGGACACCGGCGCACATATATCGGCTCCATGCCGGGCAGAATTATCGATGCTCTTCAGAAAGCGGGCAAGGCGAATCCGCTGATACTGCTTGACGAGATTGACAAGCTTTCCGCCGATTACAAAGGCGACCCGACATCGGCTCTGCTCGAAGTGCTCGACCCCGAGCAGAATTTTGAGTTTACCGATCACTATGTTGACCTGCCGTTTGACCTGAGCAGAGTACTCTTTATCACCACGGCTAACATGCGCGCGGATATTCCCGCCCCGCTCCAGGACAGAATGGAGATTATCGAGCTCGGGAGCTATACCGCGGAGGAAAAGTTCAGCATAGCCAAGAAGCACCTTATGCCAAAGCAGATTAAGCGCCACGGGCTCAAAGCTTCACAGCTCAGAATAACCGATAAGGCTCTGCGTGAAATAATTGACGGCTACACAAGAGAAGCGGGCGTGAGAGCGCTCGAGCAGCAGATTGCCGCTGTGTGCAGGAAATGCGCGGTGAAGATAATCAACGGTGAGGCGCAGAAGGTTTCCGTGAAACCCGCAGACCTCGAAGCTTTGCTCGGCTCTCGCAAGTTCAAGGATGATGATTACAAGCGTGAGAGTGAGGTGGGCGTTGCAAACGGCCTCGCCTGGACAAGCGTGGGCGGCGAAATGCTTGAGATAGAGTCCGCCGTGCTGGGCGGCTCAGGCAAGCTCGAGCTTACAGGCTCGCTCGGCGATGTTATGAGAGAGAGCGCCAAGACCGCCGTGAGCTACATCCGCTCAAGGGCTGATGAGCTTAATATCAACAGCGACTTCTACAAGCAGAATGATATTCATATTCACGTGCCCGAGGGAGCAACCCCCAAAGACGGGCCCTCGGCAGGAGTTACCATCGCCACCTCTCTTGTTTCCGCCCTTACGGGCAAGAAGGTAAAGAACGATGTGGCAATGACGGGCGAAATCACCCTGAGAGGCAGAGTCCTTCCGATAGGCGGCCTCAAGGAAAAATCAATGGCGGCCTACAGAGCCGGCATGAAAACGGTGATTATACCCTACGGCAATGTTCCCGACCTTGACGAGGTGGATTCCAAAGTCAGAAGCAGCCTTAAGTTCAAGCCGGTAAAGACGGTTGACCAGGTCTGGAAAGAAGCGGTCGAAGGCTTCGACGGAAAGGCCGGTGCCCAATGAGATTTGATATGATAGAGTTTGAAAGGGCTTACGGCACTTCCTCTCAGTTGCCTCCTCCCGATAAAAAAGAGATAGTGTTTGCGGGCAAATCAAATGTGGGCAAATCATCGCTCATCAATAAGATTTTCAACCGCAAAAGTCTCGCGAGGGTCAGCTCGGAGCCGGGCAAAACAATCACCGTGAATTTCTTCAGAGGTGACGGCGTGTATTTCGTTGACCTGCCCGGTTACGGCTACGCCAAACGCAGCAAGGCCGAGCTTGAACGCTGGTCGGAGCTTATGGAAGGGTATTTCGGCTCCGGCAGAAACATTGCCCTTGCGGTACAGCTGCTCGATATGAGGCACGCGCCCACGGCAAATGATTACACAATGCTTGACTTTCTCAAAAACTCCGGCACACCGTATGTGATTGTGCTTACCAAATGCGATAAGCTCAACAAAACGGAAACGGAAAACAGGCGAAAGCAGCTCCTGAGCGAGCTGAAAGATTATAACGCGGACACAATTGAATTTTCCTCCCTCTCAGGGAAAGGGGCGCAGGAGCTTAAAAAATACATAGAAAGAATTATTGAGGTGAATTAAAATGTATGTTTCGGATTGCATATCGGCAAATGAAAGAGGACATCTTACAATAGGCAGCTATGATACCGTGGAGCTTGCAAAAAAATACGGCACTCCGCTTTATGCCTATGATGAGAATGAAATCAGAAAGAATCTCAAAGAGTTCAAAAAGTCCATAGATGACGAATACGGCGGAAACGGTCTCGTGGTTTATGCCTCCAAGGCATTCTGCTGCAAAGAGATGATGAGAGTCTGCATGCAGGAAGGCGTGGGCGTTGACGTTGTTTCCGGCGGTGAGCTTTACACCGCTCTTTCCGTGGATTTCCCCACGGAGAATATCGTGTTTCACGGCAACAACAAGACTTATGACGAGCTTGTAATGGCTGTTGAAAACAATGTGGGCAGAGTTATAGTTGACAATCTCACCGAGCTTGAAACTCTCAACACCATAGCTGCCGAAAAAGGTGTCAAAATCGGCATTATGCTCAGAATCAAGCCCGGCATTGACGCTCACACACATTCTTTCATAAAGACCGGTCAGATAGATTCGAAATTCGGTTTCGCCCTTGAAACCGGCGAAGCGCTTGACGCGATAAAAGAGGCAATAGCAATGAGCAATGTTGAGCTCAGAGGTCTTCACTGCCACATCGGCTCACAGATTTTTGACCTTGATCCCTTTGAGCTCGCCGCAACGGTTATGCTTGACCTCTTCAAGCAGGTGAAGGACGAAACAGGCTACGAGCTTAAGGAACTTAATCTCGGCGGCGGTTTCGGCATCAAATACCTCAAGAGCGACCGTCCGAGAGCGTTCAGCGACTATATGCGCAAGGTTTCCGCGGCGGTAAACAGCTACTCGAAGGATCTCGGCCTCGAATGTCCCTTTATTCTCATCGAGCCCGGCAGGTCTGTAGTCGGCGCGGCAGGCATCACTCTTTACACAGTAGGCTGCGTAAAGGATATACCCGATGTACGCACTTATGTTTCCGTTGACGGCGGTATGGGCGACAACCCCAGATACGCTCTTTATCAGTCCGCCTATGAAGTCATCTGCGCCAATAAAGCGGGCGACAAGAGAGAGTGGACGGTCACCGTGGCGGGCAAGTGCTGCGAGAGCGGCGACCTTATCCAGGAGTGGACCAGACTTCAGCCTGTTGAGCCCGGCGATATACTCGCTGTGCTTTCCACCGGCGCTTACAACTACTCAATGGCATCCAACTATAACAGAATTCCCCGTCTGCCCGTTATTTTCGTAAAGAACGGCAAGGCGAGAGAAGTTATTAAGAGAGAAACCTACGACCAGCTCATTGAATGTGATATCTGATAAAGACAGGAAGTGAACTTCGTGCTCAAAACCACAAATATTGCGCCGGGCGTACGCCTTGTGTGCATAAAAACCGACAAATACAAGACCTTAGAGATGAAGGTTTCGATGGCTTTGCCGCTTGATGAAAACGCTTCGGCAAACGCCCTTATGGTGAAGCTCCTCAGACGTTCCTGCAAAGCTTACCCCGATTTTACATCCATGAACAGACGCCTTTCCGAGCTTTACGGATCTCATTTGTATTCCGATATTTCCAAGCTCGGCGACGCTCAGGTCCTGTCAATAAGCGGCGGCTGTCTTGATGACAAATTCGCGCTTGACGGCGAGAGCATCATTTCGGAATTTATGTCGCTGTTTTGCGAAGTTATTTTCAACCCGAATATCAAAAGCAACAGCTTCGGCACAGACAACCTTGCCGTTGAAAAGAGAATGCTTGTGCAGGAAGTGCTTGAAGAGCTTGATGACAAAAGAACATACGCTTTCAGAAAGTGCATAGAGCATATGTGCGAAAACGAGCCCTTCGGCAAGCCCAGAGCCGGCACGATTGAAGAAATTGAAAACACAAAAATGAACGCTGTTTACGCCGCGTGGAAAAATGTGCTTTCAACGGCAATCATCCAGATTACCGTGGTGGGCAATGTCACAGCCAAAAAGGTTGAAACTCTTTTCAAGTCAAAGTTCAAAAAGATTGACAGGCAGCCCTGCGAGATTAACACCGTGTTTCTCAAAAAGCCTCAGAGATTTGCAAGGCACGAGGAAAAAATGGTTGCCAATCAGGGCAAACTCGTTATCGGTTACAGGACCGGTATGGAAAACAAGGATGATTCCCTGTTTGCCGAAACCGTAATGATAAACATTTTCGGCGGCGGCACATATTCAAAGCTCTTTACAAACATCCGCGAAAAAATGAGCCTCGCCTATTACTGCAGCGCCACGCTCATCGCGGGCAAGGGTATTGCCGTGGTGCAGAGCGGAATTGATACCGACAAGGAAAAGGCTGTTTCGGCGGGCATCATTAACCAGCTCAACGAAATCCGCAGCGGCAAGTTTGATGACGAGCTTATAGCGGCAGCCAAGAAATCCATCCGCGAGGGCTACACCTACAATTCGGCCTACGCGTACTGCTCATACTACTCAAACCGCATTCTCGACGAAGAGATACTCACGCCCGAGGATATGATAAAAGGCATTGATGCCGTTACAAAAGAGGAAATCTGCGAAGCCGCAAAGAAAATGGTGCTCGATAAGATATTTATGCTTTCGGCAGATTCCGGAGAGGGGGCATCCGAATGAAGATAACCGAATACAGAGACGATATTCTCGGCGATGTTGTTTACACCGCGAAGCACTCATCCGGGCTTGAAATCAGACTGATGCCCAAGGATAACTATGACTCGGTTTATGCCCTTTTCTCAGTTAATTACGGTTCGATAGATACTCACATTCAGCAGAAGAACGGCTCGTTCAAAGCAATACCCGCAGGCACCGCTCACTTCCTTGAGCATAAGCTCTTTGAGAGCGAGGAGCTCGACGCTTTTGAGCTGTTTCAGAGGACAGGAGCTTACGCCAACGCATTCACGAGCTTTGACTGCACCGCATACCTTTTCAAAGGCAGCGAAAGGACTGAGGAATCTCTCGGCTACCTGCTTGATTTTGTTCAGAACCCCTATTTCACAGCGGAGACGGTGCAGAAAGAGCAGGGGATAATCGGGCAGGAAATCAGGATGTACAAGGATATGCCCGATTGGGAGGTGCTGTTCAACCTCCTCAGTCTCCTTTACCCCAAGCATCCCGTCAGCACGGATATCGCAGGCACTCAGGAGTCCATTGCGAAAATAGACGACAAGCTTCTCTACAAGCTTTATGATACGTTCTATAATCCCGCGAATATGTGCATTGCCATTGTGGGCAAAATGGATAAGGACGCCGTTTTCAAGCAGATTGAAAAGAGCATCCTGCGTAAAAAGCAGCCGATACCCGAAAGAAAGTTTGACCCCAAAACTCCGAAATCAAAAGAGAAATATATTGAGGAGCGTCTCTCTGTTGCCAGAAAGCAGTTTGCTCTCGGCATAAGGGAAGATATTGAAAAGCCTGAGCTCAGCCTTGAGGAGGAAGAAATTTCCGACATCCTGCTCGAAATAATCTTCGGCAAAAACTCCGATTTCTACCGTAAGGTTATCGACGAGGGTCTCACCACCACTGAGTTTTCGGCAACGCTTTTCAACGGCCACGGCTACAGCGCCTACATTATCTCAGGCCCTTCGGAGAATCCCGAGAAGCTTGCCGATATGGTTAAAAAAGAGATAGCGAGAGTGCAGAAGACCGGCATTGATAAAGAAGACTTTGAGAGAGCGAGACGCGAGCTTTACGGCAGGTCCGTCAGGATGTATGATGACATAGGCGCTTCGGCAAACATCCTAGCGGCAATGTATTTCTCGGGCTATAAGCCTTTTGAGGATATAAACATACTCAAAAAGCTCACGCTTGCGAAGGTAAACAAGAGGCTCAAGACCATCGATGTTAAAAATTCCGCTCTTTCCGTCATACTCCCGATGGAATAAGCTGAAAAGTCCGATTACGGAGCGCTTCTGTGCCGTGCGCAGCAGAACGCCCGTGCAA
>JAEELT010000083.1 GCA_016282855.1 Clostridiaceae bacterium
GCTTCATCCGCCACTGGCGGCGCTTCGGCGGTTCGCCCCCGTTCTCGGAGAGGGCTATGGCAAATAAATCTTAAAATATCAAAGGGACGGCGGGGCCGTCCCTTTATTGATTATTGTGTGTTTTCCTTATTACACGATTAATTTCGCTTTTAACTGCGCTTCTTATTGCAATACTAATCACACCGTTTATCGCGCTTTTATTGTGCTTTTAATCTCGCTGTAAACCGTGCTGTTAATTGCGCCGGATTACGCGTTGAAGTTTATTCTGATAAACAGGTTCAGGCCGAAGAGCTTGAACAGCTTATATATCACGGTATGGATAAATCTGATGAGCTTGCCCCAGAATGATGTTCCGTGGTCTTTTTCGTCGAGCGGGCAGAGGTCTTCATTTTCGGGCTCATCGGGCTCATCGGGCTCGTCCGGATTATCAATTTCGGTATAGACCGCGTTGACCGTGATTCCGCCGGCAGCGAGTTTATATTCTTCCCACTCGCCCGTATATCCCTCTTTTTCGGGGACTGCGGGAGCTTCGATGCTCTTTGTCTCAACGGTGTAGGGAATCTCCGCTACGGTCTTGCCGTCCGCTTTGAATACGGCTTTGTATTCGATTGCCGCATATTCCGCCTTAATTGTTATATCTGCCGCGGCGAGAGTGTATGCGCTCCATTTTCCGTTATAGCCCTCTTTTCCGGGAACTGCGGGCTCGTCGAGGCTTTCGGTTTCAACGGTGAAGGTTACTTCCTTAATCTTTTCGCCGTTTTCGTCAACGAAGGTGGCGGTGTATTCTATCGGAATGTAAACCGGATTGATTGTCATATCGGAAGCACCGATTGTATATTCACTCCACTTGCCGGTGTATCCCGCTTTTTCGGGAACTTCGGGCTCGGTAATACTCTCGCTTTCAACAGTGAATTTTTCTTCTTTGACAATTTCGCCCGCTTCGTTTACAAATTTTGCTGTGTATTCAATCGCCGTGAATGAGCCGTTGATTGTAATATCTTCAGCCGGCATTTTTTCGGGTATTTCGTCAGTCCACGCGAAGGTGTAGCCTTCTTTCTGAGGTGTGCGCGGCTGAGGAACAGACTGACCGAAGGTTGCGTCCAATGTTGTCAGTTCTTCGCCGTCTACGACATAGGTTACTTTATATTCCGCTTTGATGCTTACTTCCACCTCGGCTACGCTGCTCACGTCTTCACCGTCATCAACTTCAGCGGTTATCTCTACGCTGTCGACGATCTTGCCTGCCGCTGCATCCGCCGCTGTAACGATATGGAGTACTTGAATCTCTTCGGAAACCTCTCCCGGCTTCAAAGATCCGACGGCATAATCAGTTCCGGTCAATCTGTCATGTATAATTACGTTGGTCAGGGTTACGTTGCCGTTGTTGGCCGCCTTGCCGGCAAAGGTCAGTTTATCGCCGACCTCGGCGGTGACAGATTCACCGGGAGCGACCGCCTCGCCGTTGACTGCGGACAGCATAACGGTTACGCTGATGTCAGCGTTTTTCGCTGCGATTGAGTGGCAGCTGCGGCTGACAGTGAAGCTCTTGTCTGCCAGGGCAGCTGTTACGGCAGTTTCAAATTTGCCGGCAATAATATCTTCGGAAGCGACGGTGTGTCTTACAACTGTAGCCACACTGTCTCCCGGCTCAACATTTTCAAACACAGTCTGATCTAACTTTACGCCATCCGGTACGGATAATGTAACGGTCTTCGGCTCATCGTAGATATTGGTCACAGTAACGGTGTAGGTTATTTCGTCGCCGAGATTATAGGCTGCGCCTGAGTCGCTGATTGCGAGCTGCACCACTTTTTCGGGGTTTACACCGGTGTCGGTAACTTCCAGGGTTCCTTCGGTCTTGGTTATGCTGTAATTATCCGCTTTGGTTCCTTCGAGCATGGTGTAGGTAAATTCATTGGGCCTGGTTCCGACATTTCTTATGGATGTTTTGCTGCTGTAAGTGACGCCCTCGCCGGGTGCCCATCCGTCACCGCCGACAGTGATTTCATCATCCCCGATTACATGATCGGTGCCGTCATAGGTATAAGTTTTATCAGGTGAAGTCAGGGTCACGTTACGCTTGTGGACTGTAAGAGTGCCGGGAACAGCTGTAATCGTATAGTTAGCGGTAACATCCCTATCGCCGTGCATAATCCTGTAGCCCGGGGCAACCGGGTTGTTGCCCTGTGCCGTGTCGGTAACATCCGTTACACTGCCGCTTGCTGTTGCCACGAGTGTGTCGCCCTCAAACAGTGAGCCGCTTGTTACCATTACGGTATTGTCTGAATGAGCACTGCCGTCATAGGTCCACGCTTTGCTTTCCGCTGTGATGGTGATTTCTTTCGAAGCGCTTGACATTGTCAGTTCGCCGTTTACTGTTGTTACATTGTAATTATCCGGACTGCCCGATGTAAATTCATAGCTTTCTACTACATTGTCAACCGGACTATCGGAGGGGTATGTTATGCTGCCGGAAACAACCGCTGTGATTGCATCGCTTCCCACAAGGCCGTCAACTTCGTAATTGTTATTGCTGTGTGCCGTGCCGTCATAGGTGAATTCTGCGCTCGCAGCAGTAACAGTAACATCCACGCGGTCGATAGTAAACTCTTTTTCAATGGGAGCGTGACCTTTGGCGAAGCCGGTATCCGTGAAAGTCACTACCGCCTTGTAATCGCCGGCGCTAACCGGGATGACAGTATCCGTGGACCAGGTGCCTGTTTCTTCGTCCTTTGCATAATGTTTTACAGTATAATCAGTAACCGGTGCGAGGATTGTGTAATACTTTGTTTCAACAACTCCATCGTCGTTATCGAATTCCATTCTGTATTTACCCGTCTCTGTCGGGGTACCTGAGACATTTTTCCATTCCCATTTGTTGTTCTCGTTAGAATAATTATATTGAGAATATGTAACAGTTGCACCTTCGGGAACGGTGCTGTCGCCGATAATGACGCTCGTAACAACCGGTTTTATTTCAGAACCGCTGTAATCATATAACTCCGGTTCTTCCCATGTTACTGAGACCTCCGCTTTCGCGGGCCAGTCGGCGGCTTCAATTTCGTCCGCAGTCTTTTGCGTTAAGTCGTCGTTAAAATTAAACCCTTTGAGGTGCGGATAGAACCAATAGTATTTGCCGCTCACATCAGCTCCGTTGGCTTTGGTCTGCCAGGGGCTTACTTCACCGGCTCCGTAGGAAAAGGCCATATTTTCAAGCGCGTTTGCGCCGGTCATCTGCGCTGTGGTGAGACCTTCGACATTGGAGTTTGTTGAGTCCGATTCAAACCCTATCGCTGGAATGCCGGGGGCTCTGTCCGAGTCATAATAGCAGTTTTCAACCGAACTGTTGTTATTACAATTCTCTCCTGCCACGCCGCCGACATAATTATTGCCGGAAACATTGCCCGTGTTATAGCAGTTTTCAACCGTGCTGTCGCTATAATTCTCTCCTGCCACGCCGCCGACAAAAACACTGCCGTAAACCTCGCCTGTGTTATAGCAGTTTGTGATAGTGCCGCTGTAATTGTATCCGGCCACGCCGCCGATATAATTATTGCCGGTAACAGCGCCGGTGTTATAGCAGTTTTCAACTGAACTTCCGCCGGCGTTATCTCCGGTCACGCCGCCGACAAAATCTTTGCCGGTAACATCGCCCGTGTTATAGCAGTTTTCAACCGAACTGTTAACAAAATTCTCTCCTGCCACGCCGCCGATATAATTATTGCCGGTAACAGCGCCGGTGTTATAGCAATACTCGATTATACCGCCGGCGTTATCTCCGGTCACGCCGCCGACATAATTATTTCCTGTTATACTTCCGCCTTCAAGGCCGACATTCTGAACTGCTCCTCCTATGCCGACACAGCCGAAAAGGCCGGCGCGATTCTGTTGCGGGTTGTTGTAAGTAAGCCCGGTTATTTTATGACCGCCGCCGTCAAATGTGCCGGTGTATTTGATTTGACTGTCGCCTGAGCCGGAACCGTCACCGATGGGAGTCCAGGCGTTTGAGAGATCATAACCGGGTTTGCCCGGGTCGCTCGCAGAAGCGTCAATATCCGCCGTGAGAATTGCGCAGGCAGATGTGTTGCCGCTGTTTACTTCATCCGCAAAAGCTTTGAGCTCTGCATAATTTGAAATCTCAACAGGTATGTTGCCCACAACTATTTCAAGAGGGGTAGTCGTCACCGTGTAATTAAACGCCGTGTTATCTCTGAAAATCTTGCGGTGAGAGGAAAAATCAACATAATAAACGCCGTCCGGGGTGTTTGCGGGCACAGTTATCTCGAGCATAAAAGCCGATTCGCCGTTTGCGGCCTGCATCGGTTTATCACCGTCAAGAGTTACATAGTTTGCTCTCAATTTGTCCGGATTGGAAGAAACCGTTATGCCGCGGAATGCGGACTGACTATTAAGGATGTCAGTGATTTTTATTCCGTCTGAAACAGCAAACTGAACATCGAGAGCGGAAACCGGATTGCTGCCGGCATCAATATTGACATTAACTGCTATTGTCCCGCCCTGACCGGATGCCAGATTGACTTTGTTGTTGCCGTTTTCATCCGTGAACGAGAAAGAAATCCCGATGTTTTCGTCAAAAGCAGGCGGGGTAACAGAGGCACCGGTGCCCTGGATGTCAAATGAGCTTATTATACCGAGCAGATACTTCTGAATCGCGAGAGCGTCGCTGTTGGTAATTCCTCTGATAGTGCTGTCAACATCGGCGTTAATTATGCCCTGAAGAGTAATATGAGACGGATCAGTACCGTTTACCGCGTATTTATTAGGATTGGCAAGAGATTGCATAATCAGCACACAGTCGGCCATGTCGACCGCGCCGTCGCAGTTGGCGTCACCGGCAAGGGTGACCGCAGGTGTGTCGGCAATAGCCGTGAGGCCGGCCGCGCACACGCCCAGCAACATAACAGTGCTGAGCAGAATGGATAAGGTCTTTTTGGTAAGCTTCATAATGGTACCTCCGAATGTCAATTCGCAATGCGCAATGCGCAATTCGAAATTATTTATTATTTTGAAATTGGGTTATTGATGTAAGATTGCAGGGCAAGGATACATCCTTGCCGACCGTGCCGAAGGCGCGGAAACAGTTATGAGTTGTCGAATTATGAATTATGAGTTACGATTTGTTATGAATTGCACCTTCGGTGCGTGAATCGGCTTCGCCGTGAATTGCCTTCGGCGTGAATTGAATTGCCGTGCAATTCATTGTGGATTGCTATCGCAGAAATTATTTATAAAATTTTTTTAAAACACTGTGAGAGCATATATATCAAGGCGTTGCGGCGCGGAGCGGGCAGATTCGGGCGAAATCATTTAACCGGATTCGGTTCACTAAACCCC
The DNA here is from genome assembly GCA_016282855.1 of Clostridiaceae bacterium. Classification (GTDB taxonomy): domain Bacteria; phylum Bacillota; class Clostridia; order Oscillospirales; family Acutalibacteraceae; genus CAG-177. The sequence continues at coordinate 5,356 of JAEELT010000083.1, forward strand.
GTTTTCGGCCTTATAGTGAAAGGGGTTTGTTCCTCTTTCGTAATAATTATCTTTAAGGAGAAAACAAATGAACGAAAGAAATTTATGGTTCACCCGTCTTGACAGCTTCGTCATGACTCCCCGCGCGCTTATCCGCAATCCGCTTTACAAAAACATCGGCAGCGATGAAATTCTCATCTATTCTCTGATGGTTGACAGGATGAATCTCTCCCTGCACAATGAGAACTTCTGGTTCGGCGCAGGCGTGTATATTTATTATCCCGTCAGCGAGGTCGCGTCCGTTCTCGGATGCTCGGAGAAAAAGGCCCGCAGCGTTCTTGATAATCTTCAGAAAGCGGGGCTTATTATCAGAGTAAGTCAGGGGCAGGGAAGGCCCGCAAAAATCGTTCCTCTGCGTTACAAGGATATCACGCAGTGAAGTTTTTCACATCCTTGCTTATTTTATATTGACTAAGTAAGTATAGATAAGTATGTATGAATTATTAGGTATGATTATATCAGTATAGATTCCCCGCAAATTTTACCGGTCTTGAACCGAACTTTTTACCGCTCTTGATTGGAAGATTTTACCGCTCCTGAACGGTGTTTTTTACCTCTCCAAGCGGTAAGAATTACCCGTTTACCCCCGAAAAAGGCAGTTTTTCACAAGTTATTCACGCAGTTATTCACATTGTAAATGAGAATGGACAATGGATAATTGAGGGGTGAACCGATGATATCGTCCACACCCTCCAAACTGTCATTCCGAGCGAAGCCGAGGAATCTCAAGCTATATATTTCTTCGTGATTGCTATCCTTCGACTCGTTTCACTCGCTCAGGATGACAAAAGCCGATAATAACGCATTGAAATATAATTTTTCATTTTATTATATCATACTATATATAGGCATTGCAAGAAAAAGCAATCAATTTCTTGTGCTTTTTACAAAAAAGAACTGCAGGTCAGAAACCCGCAGCTCGTATATGCTTATTCTGTTATCGGGCGTAGCGCGTTATTGTATCTTACTCATACAGCGGATACTTTTTGCATATCTCCGCAACGCCGGCTTTGATTTCATCTTTTTTCGCTTCATAATCGGTAATACACAGGTAAATGTATTCAGCGATTTTTTCCATATCCTCCTCCACGAGACCTCTTGTGGTGACCGCCGCGGAGCCGAGACGCACGCCGCTTGTGACGAAGGGCTTCTCGGGGTCATTGGGTACGGCGTTCTTGTTGGCGGTGATATTCACGCTGTCAAGCCTGTGCTCAAGCTCTTTGCCGGTAACTCCGGTGCCTCTGAGGTCAAGGAGCATAAGGTGATTGTCTGTGCCGCCGCTTACAAGGTTAAGCCCTCTTGATACAAGCCCCTGCGCCATAGCCTTTGAATTGGCGAGAAGCTGTTTCTGGTAATCTTTGAATTCGGGCCTGAGCGCCTCACCGAAGCAGACTGCCTTTGCAGCGATAACGTGCATAAGCGGGCCGCCCTGGTTGCCGGGGAATATGGCTTTGTTGATTGCGGGCAGAAGGTCTTCTCTGCAGAGTATAAGGCCGCCCCTGGGACCGCGAAGGGTTTTGTGAGTGGTGGTGGTGACTATATCGGCATAGGGCACGGGCGAGGGGTGAAGCCCTGCCGCCACGAGACCTGCTATATGAGCCATATCGACCATGAAGTATGCGCCGACTGACTTTGCGATTTTGCTTATACGCTCAAAATCAATAATTCTGGGATATGCCGAAGCGCCTGCTACTATCATCTTCGGCTTGTTTTCATCTGCAAGCCTCTGAAGCTCATCATAATCGATAAAGCCGTCGTCATTGACACCGTAGGGAATAAAATGATAAAGCTTGCCGCTCGCGTTTACGGGCGAGCCGTGAGAGAGATGGCCGCCGTGGGCGAGGCTCATACCCATAACCGTGTCGCCCGGCTCAAGCACAGCGGAATAAGCCGCCATATTGGCCTGAGCGCCTGAGTGGGGCTGAACATTCGCGCCCTGTGCGCCGAAAAGCTCCTTTGCCCTGTCAATGGCTATCTGCTCAACTATGTCAACATATTCGCAGCCGCCGTAATATCTCTTGCCGGGGTAACCCTCGGCATATTTGTTTGTGAGCACGCTGCCCATTGCCGCCATAACCGCGGGTGAAACGATGTTTTCTGAGGCGATAAGCTCAAGGTTGTTTCTCTGCCTGCCGAGCTCAAGATTCATGGCATGCGCCACGGCGGGGTCATACTTCTTTACAAACTCGATGGTGTCAAGATAATCGGGATACATATTATTCTCCAATCCACGGAAAGACAAGGCAAAAACAGCCCTGCCGCCGCATCAATATTTAGTATGCACATCTCTAAAAATATACCATATAAGCCCTTTACTGTCAATACGGAAAATAGACAAAAGAGAGCGCCCGAGCAACATTTTCCTTGACGGATTTATCACTTTATAATACAATGAAGTCAGCGTTGTTTCCGGTGAAAAATAAAAGGAATCGGAGTGATAATTACGGAAAACATAAAGCAGATAATCGAAAGCGGCAAAACCTCGCTGGGCATCGAATTCGGCTCTACCAGAATAAAGGCCGTGCTTATTGATGAGTCCGGCGTCCCACTGGCCGGCGGCTCATACAAGTGGGAAAATGAGCTCAGAGACGGCGTGTGGACATATTCTCTTGATAAAGTATGGGAAGGCGCCGCGGAGTGCTTTGCCTCGCTGAAAAAAGATATATCGGAAAAATACGGCGTAAAGCTCAGACGCACCGGCTCCATAGGCATAAGCGGAATGATGCACGGCTACCTCGTATTTGACAGGCAGGGCAGGCAGCTTGCTGAGTTTCGCACCTGGAGAAACACCATAACCGCCGAAGCTGCCCGCAAGCTCAGCGAAGCCTTTGATTTCAACATTCCTCAGCGTTGGAGCATAGCCCATCTTTATCAGGCGATGCTAAGAAACGAGGATCACGTGAAAGAAATCACCTCAATGCACACTCTCGCGTCTTATGTGCATTATAAGCTCACGGGGCAAAGAGTAATCGGCATAGGCGAAGCGAGCGGCATGTTTCCGATTGACAGCACATCAAATGATTATGACTCAAAGATGCTCTCGGATTTTGAAACGCTCTCGGCCGATATGCCGTGGAACATAAAAGACATTCTCCCGAAGGTGCTCTGCGCCGGGGAAAACGCGGGCGCTCTCACAGGCGAAGGCGCGCTGCTGCTTGACCCTGAGGGCGACCTTGAGCCGGGCATACCGCTCTGCCCTCCCGAGGGCGACGCCGGCACGGGAATGGTTGCCACAAACTCCGTGAGGCAGAGAACGGGAAACATCTCGGCCGGCACATCCATTTTCCTTATGGTGGTGCTCGAAAAGAAGCTCTCAAAGCTCTACCCCGAAATTGACATGGTTACAACCCCCTCAGGCTCCCCCGTGGCAATGGTACACTGCAACAACTGCTCGTGCGAAATTGACGCCTGGGCAGAGCTCTTCACCTCAATGTGCAGGGAGCTCGGCTGCGAGGTAAGCCTTTACACGGTGCTTGACAAGATGTTTGAGCTTGCTCTTAAAGGCGATAAGGACTGCGGCGGCCTTGTGGGCTACAACTATATATCGGGCGAGGTAATCACCGGGTTTGACGAGGGAAAGCCGATGTTTTTCAGGTCACCCGACAGCAGATTCACCGCCGAAAACTTTGCCCGCCTTCAGCTTTCATCCGCCGCGGCGACGCTCGCCATAGGCAAGGAAATACTTGACGGTGAAAATGTAAAAATAGACCGTATTCTCGGTCACGGCGGATATTTCAAAGCGCCTCTCGCGGGGCAGACGGTTATGGCGGCAGCTCTCAACGCGCCCGTATCCGTGGCAAAGACCGCCGGCGAGGGCGGGCCCTGGGGTATGGCTGTGCTTGCCGCGTATATGCTCGGCAAAAGCGGCAGAAGCCTTGAGGATTATCTTGACAGCGTCATTTTCGGCAGCCAGGAATTCACCGAAGTAAGGCCTCAGGTGCAGGATGTTGAGGGCTACGCAAAATTCATTGAAAATTATAAAAAAGGTCTTGCCGCCCAAAGAGCGGCTCTGTGACAGACAGATTATAAAAAGGACTGCGGAGTATAAATCCGCAGTCCTTTTGTTAAAATCCAAGGTGTCAGTCCGTAAGTATCAGGGACCAGTACCACATTCCGTCCGGCGACTGGGCAACGCCTACGCCGATTTTTTTGTAATCACCGCTTGTCATATAACTGAGATTCTGGGTCTTGCTTTTGAGCGCTTCCATTGCCTCTTCGCCGCTCGTATAGCCCTTGCAGGTAAGCTCGATGCAGTTGGTGTATTCAATGCCGAGGTCCTTGAGCACACTCGCGTAATTGGTGCCGGCGGGTCTTGTGCTTGAAAGCTTGCCGCTGTAAGCCATTTCGGTGGCTCTCACGCTCGCCGCGTTGCAAAGGTCATCGCTCAGGGCGAGCTCCGCTTTGCCGGCGGAGGAGCGGTAGCCGTTTACCTTGTTTGAGGCGGAGCGTATATCCGACGAATGAGACGCCTTATTTGATTTCGCCTCACCGAGAAGGTCATCGGTTGACGCCTTGAACCCCGAGGTGTCATACTTCACATAGGATTTCTCGTCTGTCTTGACCTTTGAGCCGTCATTATAAACATCATAGTAAACGGAAACAACATCTATTTTCTTAACGCCGTATTTGAAATCGCTCTTTGTTTCCTTGGTTTCAATTTTGGTATCAACCACATATTTTTTGGTGGTTGTCGGCTTTGAAGGAATCGTGATACCCTGAGTGGTCTTTACGGGAGCCGATGAGGGAGCGGCCGTGGATGAGGCTGCCGTTTCAGCGGGCGCTGACTCAGTGGTTTCGGGGGCGGTTGTTGCCGTGCTTTCGGGCTGAGACGTCTCCTGCGTTTCGGTCGAGGAGGTCTGAGCTTCGCTCTCCGTTTCCTCCGGCACGGAAGTGCGGTAAAACTCTCTGTCAAACTCCTCCTGATTGAATTCGGATTTTGTCTCTGACTCCTCCGGTATAAGGAGGCTGACGGAGCCGCACCCGGCAAGTAAGGCGCACAGGCATACAGCGGCGATTATCACCTTTATTGAAGATTTCACTCTATGTACCTCCGGATTAAAAAATAAGGAGCTGTTGCATAAACCCTGTAACAGCCCCCGCGGGATTATTTCTCTATACCAAGCAGTTCATTAACGCCGATATCGAGGATTTCTGAAAGTGCCTTGAGCTCATAATCGTTTACCGAGCGGAGCTGACCTTCGATTTTGGAAAGGCCGGACGAATTTATCTCAATGCCCTTTATCTGAAGCTGTGTGAGCAGGTCCTTCTGCTTCATATTGAGGGCTTTGCGTCTCTCTTCGACGGTTTTGCCTACGATGTTTCTGCTGCCGAGCTGTTGTTTTCTGGTTCTCAATGAATAAACCTCCGTTTCTGCTTTTTCGGGAATTGCTTGCAGATCCTGAAGGGGTTGCGGCGGGTTCCCGATTTAAAATCCCGATTGATTTTAGCACACTCCGTATTTTAAATCAATATTTTTTTAGCCTTGAAATGCTAACAAAATGTAAATAATTTTCTATCTTGCCTTAATGGAAAAATAGCGGTAAACATTGAGTATTACGATATTGATTTTTCCTGCGCGGCATAATATAATATCGATATAAGGACTGATTTGAATGGATAATAAAAAATACCCGCACAGCGATCATCGGCAGAGGGTGCGCGCGCAGTTCAGAAAGAGCGGCTGCGAAAATATGCCTGACCTCGCCATACTTGAGCTGCTCCTGTTTTACGCGATTCCCCGCAGAGACACAAAGCCCGCCGCCGCGCTTCTGATTGAAAAATACGGCTCTCTCAGAGGCGTTGCAGAAGCCCCCATTGAGGAGCTCGAAAAAATCGAGGGGCTCGGCGAAAGCTCCGCCCTGCTGCTGAGCACACTGCGCGAAATTTCAAAACGCATTGAGGGCAAAAAAGAAGCTCCCGCTGCCCCGTTAAGCCATGACGAAATAACAGGCAAAATTCTGGGGGATTTAAGTGCCTGCAAAAACGAAGTATTCTATGTCGCATGCCTTGATCCGGTGGGCAGAATGACCGGCGGCAAAGCAATATGCGAAGGCGGAGAGGGCGAGGTTACGGCCGACAAGCGCGCAATACTCGAATACGCTTTTTTGCAGGACGCGGACTCCGTTATCATAGCCCACAATCACCCCGGCGCTCCCGCCGCCCCGTCCGGCTCCGACGCAGAGCTGACACGGGAAACGGCAAAGCTTCTCGCCGAAACGGGCATTAAGCTCGCCGACCATATCATAACCGGAACAGACGGTTATATCTCGCTTGCGGCAACCGAAAAATTTGCAGATATATTCAGATGAAAAGAGGAGGAAACACAATGGAAAAGACCTATGAAAGCTGGATGAAGGGCACCTGGAAAAGCAGCCAGAGAGAGTACACCGAGCCCACTCCGCTTCTCGGCAAGGACGGCACCCTGCTCGCCAAGGGCTGGGCAAGACACAATGTTTTTGACTACGACCGCAATAATGTCAAGGCAAAAATGCGCCGCAAGGAATGGGACTTTTATCAGATTTCAAACGGTAAATACGCTGTGCAGATAAGCTTTGCCAACATTTCTCTGGGCGGCTATGTTGCGGCTGCCCTGATTGACCTGAAAAACGGCAAAACCATTAAGAACAAAGCTTCATTCTTCCTGGGCGGCAAAGATAAATATGTGCTGCCGTCAAAGGGCGATGTGCCAAACAACGTTAAGTTCAGAATAGGCGGTGCGGATTTTGAGTTTGACACTCACGAAACTTACCGCACGCTTTACTTCAAATGCGGCAATGTGGAATGCCACTTTAAAATGGATATTCTTCCCGGTCACGAAAACATCACAACCGTGCTGCCCTTCGCCGGTCATAAAGACAGATACTTTATGACCACCAAGCAGAACTGCATGCCCTGCGAGGGTACATATAAACTCGGTGACGATGTTTACTCATTCACAAAGGATGACACCTTCGCCGTGCTTGACTGGGGCAGGGTTGACACTCCTTACAGCCTTGTCTGGTACTGGGGCAACGGAGCCGCCTACATCACCGACGAAAACGGTGAGAAGCACATTTTCGGCTTTGAAATCACCTGGGGTATAGGCGATGAAAGCAATGCCACCGAGACCTGCCTCTTCTATGACGGCAAGGCGCATAAATTCGGCGCGGTGGATGTGAAAGATTTCCCAAAGCCCGACGGCTATCTCAAGCCCTGGCATTTTGTTTCGGAAGACGGCAGATTTGATATGACGATGACCCCCTTCTGCGACAATCACGGTGACACAAACGCGCTCGTGATGAGAATGAACAGCCACCAGGTGCACGGCATCTGGAACGGAACCGCCGTGCTTGATGACGGCACAAAGCTTGAAATCAAAGACATGTACGCCTTCTGCGAATATGTTGAAAACAGATGGTAAACCGCTGAAAACCTCATATAAACCCGGTCCGCCCGTATGGGCGGACTTTTTTGATGCCAGCGCAAAGAATCCCGCCTGAAGCCGCGCCTTTTTACACCGTGTAAAGTTTTTAAGCTTTATGTAAAGTATTTTACCTTTACATCTTCGGAATTTTTTTTGAAAAAATGCTTTCAGGTACTTTTCAAATGATTTTTTGTATGTTATAATGCTAGTCAGTAAAAAAGCGTTCTCCGGGAAAACCGCCGGTTTTCCCTTACAATAAACAGCGAAAGAGGGATAACACTTTGGAAAAGTTCGTTATCAGCGGCGGCTCCCCTCTCAGGGGTGAAGTTACCGTAAGCGGCGCCAAAAACGCCGCCCTTGCAATTATCCCCGCCGCCATCCTTTCACACGATGTGTGCAGGATAGAAAACGTGCCTACCTCAATCAGCGACGTCAGATTTATGCTCAAGACTCTCAAGCACATAGGTGCCGGGGTCAGACTTATAGACAGATCCACAATCGAAATCGATTCCCGCTTTGTGAACTCATATGTCATCTCTCACGATATGACAAAGTACCTGAGAGCTTCCTATTATTTTATCGGAGCTCTTCTGGGCAGATTCCACAGGGCGAGAGTTGCTATGCCCGGCGGCTGCTACCTCGGCCCCAGGCCGATTGACCAGCACATAAAGGGCTTCGAGGCGCTCGGCGCAAAGGTTACGGTTGAGGATAACGCCATTGTTGAAACCGTGGCAAACGACCTTATCGGCAGCCCCGTTTATCTTGACGTTGTCTCCGTGGGCGCTACTGTAAACATAATGCTCGCCGCCGCAAAGGCACACGGGCTGACCGTAATTGAAAACGCGGCAAAGGAGCCGCATATAGTTGACCTTGCAAACTTTCTTAACTCAATGGGCGCCGATATAAGAGGCGCGGGTACCGACGTTATCAAAATCAGAGGCGTTGACCACCTGCACGGTTGCACATATTCCATTATTCCCGACCAGATTGAGGCCGGCACATTTATGGTTGCCGCCGCCGCTACCCAGGGCGATGTGCTGATTAAAAACATCATTCCCAAGCACCTTGAATCCATATCATCAAAGCTGATTGAGTGCGGCGCTCAGGTTGAGGAATTTGATGAGGAAATAAGAGTTTCCATGGACCGCCGCCCCGGCAAATGCAACATAAAAACCATGCCGCACCCCGGCTTCCCCACAGACATGCAGCCGCAGATGTCGGTGCTTCTCTCCATCGCGGAGGGCACGAGCATAGTATCCGAAAGCATCTGGTCCAACCGCTTCCGCTACACGGAGCAGCTCATGCGCATGGGCGCGTCAATAACGGTTGACGGTCAGATTGCGGTGATTCACGGCGTTGAGCAGCTCAGGGGCGCTCCCGTAAAAGCGGACGACCTGAGAGCGGGCGCTGCTATGATAATCGCGGGCCTTGCAGCCAAAGGAAGAACGGAAATCGAAGATATCCTCTACATAGACCGCGGATATGAAAACGTGGTTGAGAAGTTCGGAAATCTCGGCGGCGACATAAGAAGAGTTTATTGCGTTGAGCCGTTTTCAAAAGACAGCGCGGGCTGATAACCCCGAAACAGATTTTTGCGCCGATTAAATCGGAACCGCCTTATGAGCGGAGATTTAATCGGCGTTTTATTAAGAGGTTTATATGGCAAAGTTTTGTTCACTCTATTCATCAAGCAGCGGAAACTGCACATACATAGGCACCTCCTCGGGCGGTATTCTGATTGACGTGGGCGTGAGCGCCAAGCGCACCGAGGACGCGCTCAGAGGCATAGGTGTTGACCCGCGCGAAATAAAAGCGGTTTTTGTGACGCACGAGCATACCGACCATATTTGCGGAGTGAGGGTTTTCGCCACCCGGTATTCGCTGCCGGTCTATGCCACCGAAGGCACCCTTGACGGGATGAGCTACGCCGGAGTTTTTTCAAAAAGCAAAATTGATGCGTATGTGATACCGCAGAAGGGCACCGAGGTCGGCGGAATATTTGTGAGACCTTTCAAGACTCCGCACGACAGCATAGATTCCTGCGGCTATACCGTAATCACGCCCGACGGCAAACGCCTCGCGGTAGCCACTGATATGGGCATGGTGACAGACACGGTTGCAAACGCCCTGTGCGGCTGCGACCTTGTGCTGCTTGAATCCAACCACGATGTGAGAATGCTGCAAAACGGCCCCTACCCCTACCCGCTCAAGCAGAGAATTCTGTCCGACACGGGGCATCTAAACAACGAGAGTGCCGCCCGGCTCGCCTCTCAGCTGCTCGACTCCGGCACAACGAGATTTGTGCTCGGGCATCTGAGCAAGGAAAACAACATACCCGGGCTCGCCTATGAAACAACCAAATCCGCCTTTTCCTGTATGGGCGCGCAGGAAAGCAGAGACTATCTGCTGGATGTGGCGGGCGACCTTAACAGCCCCGTAATATTCTGAGGAGAAAGCGATGCTTAACATAAACATTATCTGCCTTGGCAGGCTCAAAGAAAGCTATCTGCGCGAAGCGTGCGCCGAATATATAAAGCGCCTCGGCGCCTTCTGCCGCCTGACCGTAACTGAGCTCACCCCCGAAAAGCTGCCGGACAGCCCGAATGAAACACAGATTGCGCGTGCGCTCGCCGAAGAGGCAAAAAAGATAAATGCCTGCATATCCCCGGGCGACGCACTCGTGGCTCTCTGCATTGAGGGCAGGGAGTTCTCATCCGAAATGCTCTCGGACGAGATTGAGAAGTACGCAGTGTCGGGCATCAGCACAATCGACTTCATCATAGGCAGTTCATACGGTCTCGACCCCTCGGTCAAAGAGCGGGCAAAGCTCCGTCTCTCGATGAGCAAAATGACATTTCCGCACCAGCTCGCAAGAGTAATGCTGCTTGAGCAGCTCTACCGCGCGTTTATGATTTCCTCATCCGGCAAATACCATAAATAGCAATCGTTGGTTATTTTCAAGTGCTTTTTTGCCCGTTAAATCAAACTAATTGTTGAGAATTACAAATTTTACGGAATATACAAAAAAACAGTTGCATATTTGTATAAAAATGGTAAAATGAGTATTGTCAAAAAATTAAAAATACTTTCCGGAGGTAAATCACATGTCAGTTAAAGTTGCAATTAACGGTTTCGGCCGCATCGGCCGTCTCGCTTTCCGCCAGATGTTTGACGCTGAAGGTTATGAAATCGTTGCTATCAACGACCTTACCAAGCCCTCAATGCTCGCTCATCTTCTCAAGTACGATACCGCTCAGGGCGGCTACTGCGGCAGAATAGGCGAAGGCCTTCACACCGTAAGCGCAGACGACGAAGCAGGCACCATCACCGTAGACGGCAAGACCCTTAAGATTTACGCTATCACCGACGCCAACAACTGCCCCTGGGGCGAGCTCGGCGTTGACGTTGTTCTTGAGTGCACCGGTTTCTACTGCTCCAAAGAGAAGAGCCAGGCTCACATCAATGCAGGCGCAAGAAAAGTTGTTATTTCCGCTCCCGCAGGCAA
>JAEELT010000084.1 GCA_016282855.1 Clostridiaceae bacterium
ATTCCTGTGGAGTAAAAGAATATCCTTTTCCGAAAATGCGATATGCTCATAATCTGTATGTATTCTGTCAAGAGCGTCTCTGTATCCGGCTATTTCAGCCTCATCATGATTCAGGGGCACGCTGTTATTATTGACAATTTCTGTTATTCGCTTGTCGCTGGTTATAATTCCCTCTATTGCATTTGAACTCTTGACCGACTGAACTTTTGCTATTTTTACAAGCTCGGTAAATAGTTTTTCATTATCCGCTTTGCGTGTATCCGATGCCGTGCGCAGGGAATAAATATCCGCCGTCAGGTTCACAAGGTTTGCCGACAGCAGACCGTTATCAAGAAAAGAGTAATCGAATCTATGCATAACCTCACCGCCTTTCTGCACATATAATAGCATAAAATATGCAGCAAGTCAATCGATTCAGGCAAATTACTGCATATATTCCGTCATATAATATGCAGAATAATCTTCAAAAGTGCAATTTTTGCACTTTTGATTTGAGTTATGAGATTTAACCTGATAATAAAAAACACCGCAGAATCAATGATTCTGCGGCGTCTGGTGGAGATGAGGGGGATCGAACCCCTTACCTCTTGAATGCCATTCAAGCGCTCTCCCAAGTGAGCTACACCCCCATTTGGCTTATGTATAATAACACAGTAAAATGTAAAAATCAAGGTTTTTTTATAAAATGTTTAATTTGTTAAGTTTTTTATACAAATAATCAATTAAGCTTGAAAAGAATAGACTTTTGTTATAATATTTATTTGACAAACCGAAAGGAAATCCCTTTATGCCCGATATTTACTTTTCACCGCAGCCGGTTGAAATAGATCTGGACGAACCCGTTATTCCAGGTGAACAGCCCGTTCCGGAGCCGCACAATCAACCGTTTAAAAAGAAAAAGAAGCACAGAATTATAAGACATTTTATCAGGATTATTGCCTGCTTGCTTGTTGCAGTGTTCCTTTTTGTCACTGTCGCTTCAATAGCAATAGGATACACTCGCAAGAACCTTAAACGAAACGATTATATCTCAAAAACAGAGCTTCATAATAATCCGCTGGTTACCAACATTTTGCTTGTCGGCATAGACGGCACATCGGATGATTCCACAAGATCCGACTCTATGATTCTGCTGTCTCTGGATTACGCTCACGCAAAAATCAAAATGACTTCTTTTCTGCGTGACAGCTGGCTTACCATTCCGGACAGAGGCAGCTATCACAAGCTAAACTCATCATTTGCCTTCGGAGGAGTTCAGCTGCTGACCGACACCCTCGAATACAATTTCAAAGTCGATATAGATCACTATATTAAGGTTGACTTTGCCATGTTTACCCGAATTATTGACAAACTCGGCGGTATTGACATTGAAATCACCGAAACGGAAGCAAAGTTTATTAACAGGACCACAAGATACACCGTTTCAAGCGGAAAAAGCGTTCATATAGACGGCAATGTTGCGCTGGTTTACAGCAGAATCAGAAAGCTGGATTCAGATTATATGCGCACATACAGGCAGAGGAAGGTTATTACCGCAATTATAGATAAAATCCGCCATACAGGCCTGTCAAAGCTTTACCGCACCGTCAGGGATGTTCTTCCGCTTCTTGAAACCGATCTTTCACCCGTTGAGATTGCTTTGATGTTTTATAAAGGCGGTTTTGCCGCAGCAGTTTTCGGCATGCAGCAGATAAGAATACCCACCGAAGAGCTGATGTACGCCGATTACAGAAACGGTCAATGGGTTGAGATTATTGACATAGAAGGCTGCAGAGAGCAGATTTATGATTTCATCTACAAATCCTATAAAGACGAAAACAACGAGGAATAACGAAAGGATTACAATATGTGTGACGAAGAATATACCCCCGACATAATCAGCGTAATCGATGAAGAAGGCAAGGAACATGTTTTTGAAGAGCTTGACCGTATAGAAACCGACAAAGGCTTTTATGTGGCTCTTTCTCCCCTGCCGGAAAACCCCGGAGAAGATGATGAGGGCGAATTCATTGTACTAAAAGTTGATCCCGGTGACAATGACGAAGCCACACTTTATCCAATAGAAGACGACGAGGAATACAACGAAGTCGGAGAGATCTTCCTTGAAAGATTCAAAGAACTCTTTTCCGATGATGAATGATACACTTCCTGCCTTGACCGATAACTTCAGCCCTGAAGTAACCCTACAATTATAATACGGGAGCCGGACTTCGTCGGCGGATTGCAGACCTCCCGGTATGGGAATTTGCTCATATTGGACGAAGGGAGCGTGAAAACGATGAGAGGCACCCACCTGCTTAAACGCAGGTTACTTGCGGCTGATCCCGGCAAGGCGGGAATACTTGAAAATGGATGTGATTTTTTGCAAAAGCTGTTCAACGCGGATATTCTCGATATATTCACCACTCCTTCCGGATTTATTTACGCGGCCAAGGAGATAATCGACGGCAACAAAGAGGTTGTTGCATTTTTTGATTATGATAAATCCGGCGATAAATTCAAGCGCATACCCGTGAGCAAATACATATCAGCCAAATACGGCGAAAACGGTTTTGCGTTTGCAAAGCAGCTCGGAGATTTTGTAACCTGCAATATTCATACAATAAATGATAACACAAATATCGCAGCATACGATAACGGCACACTGAAAGTATTTGACAACAACGGGATAATTTCAAACACCGTTCAGGTAAAGTATAAGAATTTTCCTGCTGTTTCACCAGAGCCCAACGGCAGAGACCTTTGGATGGCCGTTCCCGAAGCAAACGCCGTAATAAATTATTCACTCAAATATGACAGAATTGAGTTCAGAATCGGTTCTGATAAAGACAAAACCTTCGCCCACCCGACCGGTCTTTCGATTTATGACAACCGGCTTTATGTATGCAACGCAAGCTCATTCAAAATCAGAATTGTCGGTCTTGAAACATACAACATTTCAGATTACCGCATCTTCAACGAGCCTGTTTTCAAGTATATCAGAACAAGAGACACTGAGTATGTTATGCTGCGCTCGGGATTTTATATATTATAAGAGCCTTTTTCAAAAATACAGTAATTTTTGATTGACTTTTATAAATACCTATGCTAAAATACACGGGTATTAAAAATGCGGGTGTAGTTCAATGGTTAGAATTCCAGCCTTCCAAGCTGGCTGTGTGGGTTCGATTCCCATCACCCGCTCCATATGCGCTTGTAGCTCAGCTGGATAGAGCAACTGCCTTCTAAGCAGTGGGTCAGGGGTTCGAGTCCCTTCAAGCGCGCCAAAAAACCTGCCGATAATTCGGCAGGTTTTTTATATTTTTATGATTTTAATTTTCGGCCTTTATCGCGTTATGACGCTTTCTGATCAGCAAAACAACCCATTTTATAATAAGAATAAACAGAATCAGAAAAACAAGATACATCAGAACCGTCTTAATCAGAGTGACGGCAGAAGCGATTTTTACCGTTGTTAACGAAAGCGATTCACTTCTCAGCATTATCTCTGTGAGTATGTTTTCGGCATAATCAAACACAGCAAGCGTGCACGGCAGTGCAATAAGAGCCGACTTTTTCCCAATGAGTAAAACAAGAAGCGATATAAACAGCACCGTATAAAACACAGGGTATACAAAATCAAGGGGCAGCTGATAACCGAGATAAAGTTCTTTGCCCCTCTCCCCGGTCAGCTCAAGAAAAGCTTTTGCCGTTTCATAATCGTAGCCGGGATTCATATCGAAGCATCTTATGCCGCCGGTGTTTGATTCTATTGCCGGTATAAGAAAAAGGTTCATTATTACTCCGATAACAGCCGTACCGATTCCCGATACAATAGCAGTATATTTCGGAAAAAATCTGCTGTTAAGCGCTGACATTACCAAGTCTCCTTTTCAGATTATTACTCCCCCGCCTATTACATATTCACCGTTATACATTACCGCCGCCTGACCGGGGGTTATGGCTCTCTGAGGTTCGTCAAACATTATCGTAGCTCTGTCACCGTCCGGAATAACCAGCGCTGGCTGCTCCCGATGATTATATCGTATTTTTGCAGTGCATCTGAATTCGTCAGACGGAGCTTCGCCTGAAATCCAGTTGATATCTTTTATACTCACTTCCCGCTTGAATAAATCTGAATTATCACCCAGAGTTACCGTATTATTTACAGCGTCAATTCTGCACACATATTTCGGCTCTCCAAAAGCTACGCCGAGCCCTTTTCTCTGACCTATCGTATAGTGGATTATGCCCTTATGCCTTCCTATTGCTTTACCGGAGCAATCTATAAAATCCCCCTCTTCGGGAACATAGTCGGAGTATCTTTCAATTACTTTGGCGTAATCGCCGTCAGGCACAAAACAAATATCCTGGCTGTCCGGCTTTTCGGAGTTTATAAGACCGATAAGCCGGGCATTTTCTCTGACATCTGGCTTGCTCAGCTCGCCTACAGGGAATTTTATGTGTGAAAGCTGTTCCTGAGTGAGCGAATAGAGCACATAGCTCTGGTCTTTGGAAGAGTCAATCCCTTTTTTAAGATAATACCTGTTATTTCTTTTTTCTACACGGGCATAATGGCCTGTAACTATGTATTCACAGCCAAGATACAGGGCTCTGTCATAGAGCTTGGCAAATTTAAGATGCCTGTTACACTCTATACAGGGATTCGGTGTAAGTCCGTTTTTATAAGAAGAAATAAAATTATCAATAACCTGAGTTCTGAATTCATCGGTGAAATTAAAAACATAAAAAGGTATGCCGAGTTTAAAAGCGACGCTTCTCGCATCTTCCGCGTCGTCAAGAGAACAGCAGGTTTTTGAATCGGCGTCCGGGCTGACGCTGTTATTATAAAGGCGCATCATACATCCTATGCAGTCATATCCGTTTTCTTTCATAAGATATGCGGCAACGCTGCTGTCAACGCCTCCGCTCATTGCTATCAACGCTTTTTGAGCCATAATTTCACCTCCCGAGATATTATACTAAAATAAAAATGAATTATCAACAATAATATAATGCCCCTGCGAATATTTACGCGGGGGCATTAAATCAGAAAGTATCGATTTTATTGAGCATCACATCGGGAATATCGGTAATAAGACCGTCAGCCTCCCAGGTGATAAGTTTATCGGCTGTTTCAAGCTTGTTTACGGTCCACGGAGCAACTTTCAGGCCCAGGCCGTGAGCTTTTCTTATGACAGCGCGGGAAACATAGCTGTAATGAGGAAGGAGATAATCAATTCTGTTTCTGATTGCAAGCTTAAACGGAGCCGAAAATCTGCGTTTGACAATATCCGACGGATACGGATAAAGAATACCGACCGGCACATCTGGGTTAATCGATTTTACCTGCTTGAGAATATTGACATCAAAGCTCGAGATAAGGAGCCTGTCGGTGAGCGAATAATCATTCACTTTTTCAAGTATTTTTTCAGCAAAACCTTCAATGTTTTTTTGCGGCTTGAGCTCTAAATCAAGTATTCTGACAGAACTGTCTTTAATAAGCTGCAGGAATTCATCTATAGTGGGAATTTTGGTTTCTTTGAATTTTCTGCCGAACCATGAGCCGAAATCAAATTCGCGTATGTCGCTGAGCAACAATTCGGAGATTTTGCCTTTACCGTCAGAGGTTCTGTTTACGGTGCTGTCGTGACAAAGCACAAGATGCCCGTCCTTGGTTATCTGTATATCTGTTTCAACTCCGTCGGAATTGAAATCAATTGCTTTTTCAAAAGCGCGCAGAGTATTTTGCGGCGCGAAACGGTTTGCGCCTCTGTGGGCAATAACAAACATAAATATCCCCCGTCTTTATGTATAAGTAATCAGCGGCTGAATAACTTTTTGTACCAGGGAAGCGCTTCGGTCACAGGCTCGGAAAGAGTGCTGTCAGAGCTTTTTTTAACGGAAGGGGTGTTGAAAACAAAAGCAAGTGAAGTATCCATTCCTTCGGAAAACTGAGAATACAGGCCGTAGCTTTTTCCGAACTCAAGCCACTGTTCGGCAAGAGAAATCAGCAAATCACCGTTTGCGGCAAGATCTCCGTATTTTGCA
Source organism: Clostridiaceae bacterium (assembly GCA_016282855.1). Lineage (GTDB taxonomy): Bacteria > Bacillota > Clostridia > Oscillospirales > Acutalibacteraceae > CAG-177. The sequence goes on from JAEELT010000084.1 coordinate 6,031, forward strand.
CCAAGCACCGATAAAGAGCTTAAATCAAGACTTTTAATCAGGCTCTGAAGCACCTCGGTGCCGTCTTCATTAAGTATACGGGCAATAACATCAAGTGAATCGGAGTTTTCATTTAATACTTTAGTTATTTCTTTGAGCGCTGTCAAGGTTTCGGGAAGATTTTCCACTTCTTTTGCCACAACAGGATCGTCAAGATCATTCTGCAGTGATGTAATCACAGGTGAAATCTCCTCAAAATCCTGTGAAAGCTCAGGCAGCTTTTTGAAAAAACGCATTATCTTGGGGTCTGTAAGCGTTTCGAGCGCAGACTGCATTTCGGGGTCGCTGAGTTTATCCATAAGGCTTTTCAGCTTTTCGAAGTTTTCGGGTGTGGCATATTTGCCAAGCACGGAGAGCAGCTCTTTGTTTCCGCTGTAAAGTGTCATTGCGCTTGTAAGTGCGTTAGTAATATCCGTCACTTTTTTCTCATCGCTCAGAAGACCCAAGAGCACCTTATCGGGGTCAACGCTGTTAAGAGTGTTTTCAAAAGCTTTGAGTGCAGCAAATGTACTTTTCAAATCGTCCATGTTTTCGGGCATAACCAGATCAAAATTCAGTGAGCCTATAGGCAAAGCAGCGAAATACATATTACCGAGCGCGAAATTCTCAGCTTTCGCCTTAATTGTGAATGTATCTCCTATTGAAAGCCCTCCGAGCTCATTGATTTCGCTCTCACTTATTCCGAGGCTCTCGGAAAAGCCGGGCATACCGATAAATATGCATATTTCTTTTGATCCGTCACCTATTGACTGACCGTTTACCGTTTCGACTGCTGAAAAACCGGTTTCAGGCAAAATCATTCCGCCGGCTACTATAAGAGGAAGATAAACCCTGTGTTTTTTTCCTTCGATAATAACATCTTTATACTCAGTGTTGCTGACTTTAACGGTTATTTCAACATCACCGTCTTTACCGGCGATTTTTTCGGCGTCGATTTCTTTGCCGTTAAGTTTATATGATATATCGAATTTAATAGGCAGAGACTTGTCTGAAACTCCGCTGTAATACAGATCGGTTTCGTTCATATTCCAGCGCAGTTTATCACCGTTTGCAACAGGCTCGGTGTCGCTCTTAAGGTTGGTTATATCTTTCAGGTCACTTGTATCATCGATAAAGACATTGTTTTCATCCGTGTGCAGCCAGTCACTGACATTTATTTTTGTAACATTACCGCTGTAATCAAGATTCACATATACGGTTTCTGTCTTTGATGCTTTTTGTGCCGGAGTATCAAACACAACGCCGGAAGCCGGCTTTTCTGTTTCGCTGTCATCGGGTTTAACAGCTTTTTCGCCGCCGCAGGATGTCAGTATCCCCGTGATAAGACACATCAGCAGTATGGCGGCAACAGCTTTCTTTTTCATTGTTTTATTTCCTCCTTTTCGGAAGCTTGCGGAATTTCCGGTCTCCATTTATATGATGTAATTTTTATAACTTTTTCAAACAGGCACAGCAGAGCAGGCAGGAATACCATAATCACTATCGCGCTGATTACCGCGCCCCTTGCGAGCATTGAGCATATACTTTTTACAATTGATATATTGCAGATAAGATAAACGCCGAATGTTGCGCTGAAAAATACTATAGCACTCTGGAATATTGATCTGCCGGATGCTCTTGCGGCTAAACACATAGCTTCATATTTGTCAGATGTGTGCTGCAATTCCTCTTTGAACCTTGTTGACATAAGAATAGCATAATCAACAGTAGCACCGAGCTGAACACAGCCTATGATAGTCGGAGCCACAAACGGTATTTCGGCTGAGAGCAGGAAAGAAACAGATTGATTTATAAATATTGCGAGTTCGATGCAGCCGACAAGAATAATCGGAATTGAAAAAGATTTGAACACTAACGCAATAAGAATAAAGATTGCCGCAATCGAAATAATACTCGTTATCTTGAAATCACGCGCTGTTACCTCCACAAGGTCTTTGCACAATGCTCCCTCGCCTGTCAGATATCCGGCCGGGTCATATTTATGCAGAACCGACAGCAGTTCATCAATCTGGGCATTGCCTTCATCGGTGGCTGTGGCGTAAACGGAATTAACCATCATAAGCCTGTATCCGCCCTTCTGGCATATTTCTTTAACGGAATCGGGAAGCAGCGATTCGCTTATTGCGGCGCCGACAAATGTATTAAGCGATATAACATTTGATATACCGTCAACCTTTTCAAACTCGTTTACCATTGAAGACACTTCATAAGCAGGTATATCTTCATTGATTATCACAAAATGCGTGGTAGCCATATTAAAATCGTTTTTAAGTTTTGTGAGCGAAGAAACAGACGGCATATCAGCCGGAAGCGCTTTTGAGAAATCATAATACATATCGACATTCTCTTTGGCTATATATGAAGGTACAATCAATATAAGAAACAATGCCGCAAGTATTTTACGTTTGTTGACTGAAAAATCCGAAAGCTTTCTGAAATCGGGAACAAATGGCCTGTGCCTGAATCTGAGTATCGGATTCTGAAACAGCAGTATCATTGCCGGAAGCACAATCACTACAGACAATACGCCGAGAATAACTCCTTTTGAAAGTACAAAGCCGATATCCCTGCCAAGTGTAAAACTCATAAAGCAAAGAGCGAGAAAGCCGAATACGGTTGTGAGCGAGCTGCCGGTGAGTGCAGAAAATGTGCGGCTGATAGCCTTTGACATAGCTTCTTTTCTGCTGTCTGTTTTAAGAAGTTCTTCCTCAAAACGGTCCATAAGGAAAACCGAATAATCCATTGTAACGCCAAGCTGAAGGATAGCAGCGATGCTTTGAGTGATATATGAGATACTTCCGAAGAAAATATTGCTGCCCATATTATAAATAACAGCATATCCCAAAGCTGCAAGCAAAACAAAAGGAAGAACCCAGGAAGTCATTGTGAAAGAGAGAGCAATGAGAGCGAGTACAACCGCAACCGCAATATAAATCGGCGCTTCTTTGTCGGCAAGCTTCTTCGTTTCGTACATTATAGCGGACATACCGCTCATAAAGCACTGTTCAGACATTGTTTTCTCTATCTGCTCAACAGCGTTCATTGTTATTTCGCTTGCGCCGTCATTATCAAACTGGACCATAATAAGAGTTTTGGTGCCGTCGGATGAATAAAAAATATCGGTAACAACATCCGGAAGAATAGACTGAGGTATGCTCGTGTCAAGAAACGAATCAGTCCAGGTAACAGCTTTTACTCCTTCGATTTTCTCTATCTTTTCTTTTACTTTCACAACATCCTTAGCCGGCATATCTTCAACGACTATAAAGGCGTTTGCGGCGTTATTGAACACCTCATCGAGTATAACTTCACCCTTTACTGAATCAAGATCTTCGGGAAGATAAGACATTATATCGTAATTAACCCTTGTGCCGATAAAACCGATAACACTCGGTATGAGCAAAAGAGTTGATATAAGCAATATGATTTTGGGATGATAAGCGATAAAACGGGCAATTTTATTTATCATCATTTTTCACCCTCATTCCTGAGTATACTTGCAACGCTGCTGTGAAGCAAAGGTTTGATTTCTTCAAGAGAATATGGAATACCCGTAACAATGGCATCACAGCAGACCGAACCTATCATATCGGTTATTATATAAAGCTTCTTGAGAGAAGCATCACGGGAATAACCCATTTCGCCCATACTTTTCACCAGGTAATCAATCATCGACTTTACTTTTCCGTCATCGGTGTTGGCAAAGTACATAAAGCATTTTGAAAGGTTTTTCTGAATAAGAGCCGTGAGCTCCTTGTGTTCATTAAGGCTGTTTATGACATTGTCAACAAAAGTATTGAACGAATCATAAAAATTAACACTGTCATCGGAAAAAGAAAGAGAAAAAGCGCAGGTGAATATATCGGTGCTTTTATCAATAATAAGCCTGTCAAGCAGGTCATATTTATCGGAAAAATATAAATAAAAAGTTCCCTTCGCGATTCCTGCGGCTTTTACAACATCATCGATTGTTGTCGAATTGACACTCTTGCTTTTAAAGAGCTCATATGCGGATTCGATAATGCGGTTCATTTTATTATTCTTGTTTTCAGCTATGTTACCCATTGTATCATCTGCCTGTTTGAAATAATAATGACTAACAGTCATTTTTTTGTGATTATAGCGTTAAAATGACTATCAGTCAATATTTTTCGGCTTAAATTCATAAACAGTTTACAATAACAGCTAAAAGCAAAGGCGGTCTGCCGAAGCAGACCGCCGGGAAAAATATTAACAATAATCAATCATTGGGAACAGCGGGAGTCCAGTATTCATTGTTATATATATCGGTAAGCATATATATGGCTGAGCATTTATCCTCATCATCAAGCTCGAGATTGGAAATTTCGTGCTCTCCCGAATAAATAAGCTCATCACCTAAAAGGTAGCTGTCCTGATACTCGCCGTCATACGAATAATAATCACATACAAATTCAATTTTATCTCCGGGTGTGAGAGACTCAAGACCCTTTGCTATTGTTTCTGTTTCGCTGTCTTTATAATCGTATCTTGCGCCGGCAATATAACCGTAAGGATTCTCATTGTCAAAAGCAAGTATGAGGTTGGCTCTGCTTCCGTTTAAAAGCACAGGCACTCTGCCGGTTATAATGTAATTATCGCCCTGTGAAACAGTATCAATATAGTAGTAAGGAACAACCTGACCGTCAATGGCAAGCCAGGTGCCGTCAAAATCGCTTATCAGTTCACCGCTGTCGGAAATCCTGTACACATTATCAAGGCCCAGATCGATATATCCTTCTCCGTCATCATAAAAAACATTAAGCTGAAGGGAATGAATCTGCTTCCACTGATTGACACCGATTGAAAGCTTATAATCCTTGCCATCTTTAATCCATACAAAACCGGATGTATCAAGCTGGTTTTCTGAGATAATATCCGAAGCTCTGTTTACATCAAGCCCGCCGCCGAGGAAAATCTCCGCGAGTCCGGCAAGATTGCCTAGGCCGCCCAGAGGATTTTGTGACTGCGCGGAAGGCGCCTGGGCAGGAGCCGCAGAGCCGGAGAGCAAACCGCCCAGAAGAGTGGAAATATCAGCGGATGATGAGGCTGATGTGCCGGTGAAATTGCCGAAAAGTGAGGGGAAGGGTGAAGACGGCTGTGTATCGGTTGCTACAACCTGGCCGGCTGCTTCAAGGCTTGCGAAAGAGCGAACGCATTCAGCGTATTTGCTGTCAATCCCCAAGGACTCATAAGCTTTAAGAGCGCTCGGTACTCTTGACGATTTCTTGTAAGGGAAATAAATCGCAAGGCCGTATGCATTGTTAATGGATGAAGATGTTTTATTGTATTTTACAGCGCCGAGAATAGCGTTTGCGAGCTCGCCTGACTCTTTGGTATTGATATTCAATGCGAGATGCACAAGGTCAACCTGGTCGGTTTTGCTCGAAACGGCAAACTCACGGGTGTTCTTTCTTGCGTCGGATACAACTTTGAAATCACTGCTGTTTATTTTATCAGCCGTTTCAGTGGCAAACTCGGTAAATTCTTTGGGAACGGTTGCCGAAAGCTCCGCAAGGTCAACAAGAGAAAGTGTGGTTTTCTGTCCGGGACATTTTTGATTGCAGTAAGAAACGAAATCATCAATTATGGTTTTTCCGAGCTCTGTTGAAGGGATAGCGGGGTCAAGAGAAAGTTTGTTGAGCCAGTTAGTATGATACCAGCCAACACCGGGCTCTGTCTCTTCGGAACCGATGAGGTAATCGGCGTGCTTTTCAAGCATAAGGGCATTTTCAAGTGTGCCCATAAGGCAGGCGTCAAACCCTACTATATCGAATTTTACGCCGGCTGAAGTGAGCGCATCGTCTATGCCTTTAAGAGAAAGAGAACCGGACTGAGCATTTCTTTCATCATATCCGAATCCGGAGATTGAACCTCCGCCGTGATCCCACATAACAAGAATATTGCGGTTTGCGGGGTAATTATTAGAGCAGTATTTAATGAATCTTGCAAGAGTAGATGACTTTGTCATGGAATCATTGCCGTCGTTATTTACAAGGCACCTGATTCTGCCGTTTTCTATTTTATAAATCTGATTTGAAGTGTTGCTGATTCCGGAGGTTTTCCACGCTTTGCATCCGCCGGTATAAACAAGCACGTCTATATTGCTGCTCAGAGAGGCGCTCGCCATTTCCTTGAGATCTGAGCTTGCCATACCGCTCTTGGACTCAAGATCAGTGCCGCAAAGATAAACCATCACTGTAGCGTGGTCTCTTCCGTTGCCGTATAAAACCGTTCTCTTTTCTCTTGAGCCCGGGGCAACTTCTTTATTGAGAACACCGGTATTGGCCTGAGTTGACCAGCCGGAAGAAGAAGTGCTGTCGGTGAATCCGCTGAAAAGGCTTGACGGAAATGAAGGAGAAACCTGATTATTCTGACCGCCTCCGCCTAAAAGCCCGCCGAGACCGAATTTTCCTCCGAGCACCAGCACGACTATAGCTGCTATAATAATCAAACCGAGCTTACCGCCGGAACGGCCTCCAGAACGCTGAGGTCCCTGACTCTGATTTGAAGGATCCGAACCGCCGGAAGATGTACGCCCTGCATAACCTTCGCTTCTGCCTACAGGACCTGTTCCGAGCCCTTCGCCGCGCTTACTGAGCGGTCCGGCTTTGCCGGTTACATTCTTTTCGCGTCCTCTGGGTTGCTGATCCATGTTAAAACCTCCCTGAATAATATCAATTTATCCGATTATTTTGAAGGAACAAGCTTTTCTTTGCCGCCCATATACGGTCTGAGAACTTCGGGAATATTAACGCTGCCGTCTGCGTTAAGATTGTTTTCAAGCAAAGCAATAAGCATTCTCGGAGGGGCAACAACAGTATTATTAAGAGTATGAGCGAAATACTTGCCGTCCTTTCCGTTTACTCTTATCTTAAGCCTGCGAGCCTGGGCATCGCCGAGATTTGAGCAGGAGCCGACTTCAAAGTATTTCTTCTGTCTGGGCGACCAGGCCTCAACATCAAACGATTTGACCTTGAGGTCGGCAAGGTCGCCGGAGCAACATTCAAGAGTTCTTACGGGAATATCCATTGAGCGGAAAAGGTCAACGGTATTCTGCCAGAGCTTGTCAAACCACATTTTGCTGTCTTCGGGCTTGCAGACAACAATCATTTCCTGCTTTTCAAACTGATGAATTCTGTAAACTCCCCTCTCCTCTATTCCGTGAGCACCCTTTTCTTTACGGAAGCAGGGTGAATAGCTTGTAAGGGTGTGAGGCAGAGTGGCTTCATCAACTATGGTATCGATGTATTTACCTATCATGGAATGTTCGCTTGTGCCGATAAGATAAAGGTCTTCGCCCTCAATCTTATACATCATGGCATCCATTTCGGCAAAACTCATAACGCCCGTAACAACGCCTGACCTGATCATAAACGGAGGCACACAGTAAGTGAAGCCACGGTCAATCATAAAATCTCTCGAGTAAGCAAGGCAGGCTGAATGAAGGCGGGCAATATCACCGCAGAGATAGTAAAATCCGTTGCCGGCAACTCTCCTGGCGGCATCAAGGTCAATGCCGTTGAACCTTTCCATAATTTCAGTATGGTAAGGAATCTCAAAATCGGGCACAACAGGCTCGCCGTATTTGGTCACCTCAACATTTTCGCTGTCATCCTTACCTATAGGCACTGATGGATCAATGATGTTGGGAATCTGCATCATTATAGCGGTTACTTTTTCGCCGAGCTCAGTTTCGAGCGCTTCGCACTCAGCAAGCTTTTCGGAGTAAACTGTTACAGAATTCTTGGCTTCATTCGCCTCATCCTTTTTGCCCTGTGACATAAGAACGCCTATTTCTTTGGAAACCTTGTTTCTGTTGGCTCTTAGGGAATCGGCTTCGGTTTTGACCGCTCTGAGCTTTGAATCAAGCTCAATTACCTCGTCAACAAGGGGAAGCTTACTGTCCTGAAACTTGTTTTTGATATTCTGCTTTACAATATCGGGGTTCTCTCTTAAAAATTTAATATCTATCATATTTTACATCCTTTCGAGTGTTTCAATTGCTTTATCAAGGTTTTTGTCTCCGACAAGCTCAACAGCGCCTTTATCAACGAGGGAGGCAACGGAGGGGTCAATGGGAAGCTTTGCGAGTACGGGTACACCGATGCCCGAAGCAATTTCATCGGCTTTGCTTTCGCCGAATATGTTAACATGCTTTCCGCAGTCCGGGCATACAGAGTAGCTCATGTTTTCAATTATTCCGATTACGGGGATATTCATGAGTTTTGCCATGTTGTAGGCTTTCTTGACAATCATGGTAACAAGATCCTGAGGAGTTGTAACCACAATAATACCGTCAAGAGGCAGAGACTGAAACACGGTAAGAGGAACATCGCCCGTTCCGGGAGGCATATCAACAAACATATAGTCTATTTCGCCCCAAGCGACATCCTTCCAGAACTGCTGAATCACTCCGGAAATAACGGGTCCTCTCCACACTACGGGAGACTCCTCGGAATCAAGCAACAGATTTACGCTCATGATTTTTATGCCGGTTTTTGATTCGGCAGGTAAAAGACCTGTTTCGTCAGCTTCCGCTCTGCCGGTAATGCCGAATGACCTTGGGATGGAAGGCCCTGTAACATCGGCATCAAGAATGGCGCAGGAATTGCCTTTAGACTGCATTGCGCAGGCAAGAAGGGATGTAACGAGAGATTTGCCGACACCGCCTTTACCGCTTACAACGCCTATTACTTTTTTAATGCTGCTGAATTCTCCGGCGGGAATACGCAAATCCTGCTCTGCTCTGTCACTGCAGTTTGCCGAACAAGACGAACAGTTTCCGTTGCAATTTTCACTCATATTGGATATCTCCTATCTGAAAAGTTTTATTATTGAAACAACTCCGAAAACTGCAAGTGCAGTAAGGGGAATGTGCAAAACATAAATTATAAACGCATGCCTGCCGATATAATCAAGAAACGGAACACGCATTTTATATGACCGGGCGGGAAATCCGGCTTTTCTGAAAAAGTTGCCTGCGTAAACGCCCGCGAAAAACACAAAAACAAAAGGAAAAAGCGGAAAATAATCTGCCGAATAAAAATCGGAGTTATAAATACCGAATGGAATAAAATAATTTGTCTGATAAAGATTTTCGGGAAGGGAAAACGAAAGCGCTCCCAGTCCGAGTTTATGTTTTTCAATGTTAAGAAAAAACAGAAACAGCAGTATGCAGATTATGATCCCCGCAAAAGGCGGTATTCTGTCCGTCAGCTTATGAATCAGAGCGTAAATCAGAATTGAACAGGCCAGGAAATGAAGAATACCGAAATATACTTCCGCCCCCCGAATGTTGAATCCAGGCAAAATCACGGCGGTGACAAGCGTAAACGCAAGCGCGGCTGCAAGTGCCTTAAGGCCGCGCCGCAGATTGCTCCTTGACAGAGTGCAGGATACGCCGCAAAGAATAATAAACACCGCCGCAAACACCGGCTCAAGCGGCAGGAAAAAATTATAAAGTTTTTCTCCGAATGAAATGCCGAAAAATTCACCCATAACATAGTATGCGTGAAAAAGGACCATCATTAGAACGGAAAAGCCTCTGATTTCATCTATAAGGCATATTCGCTTTCTGTCATTCTCTTCTTTAATCATGAAAATATTCTATCATATTATTATAAAAATGCAAGTGTTTAATTTCCTTGACTTTACAGTTGCCGTATTATAAAATAAAGTCGAATATATCCGTTTTACGGCAGGTGATCAAATGGCGGAATTCATTCGTAAAATTCTATTTAAAATTTTTAAAAAAGACTCAAAACCAGGCAAGCTGATTGACCGGTTTTTAACAGCGGAAATACTGAATTATCTCATATTTGGTGTCTGCACAACTGCAGTCAACGTGGTCACATATTCAGTCCTTATAAGGCTTATGCCGGGTAAAGTAACCGTTTGTAACGCTATAAGCTGGATAACAGCCGTTCTTTTTGCATTTATCACAAACAAACTTTTTGTTTTCAAGAGCAAAAGCTTTGCTCCCCGTGTGTTTTTTAAAGAGATTACCACCTTTTTTGCATCAAGAATTCTCACGGGACTTATGGAAACTTTTTTACCGACACAGCTGATAAGAGCGGGCTTTGATATGGAGCTTTTCGGCACGGAAGGTCTGCCTGCAAAGCTTGTTGTCGGTGTTGCGATTATTATAATCAACTATGTTTTCTCAAAAACAGTGTCATTCAGGAGGTCAAAACCGGAGCAGCCTTTGGAAGAAAGCGTTCCGGATGAAAATAACGAGGAGGAATAATATGCAAAAGTACATGAAACTCAAGGAAATAGCCGCGTATTCGCTCGGCCTGTTCGGCTTTCAGGCGATAGTCGGTCTGCTTAATTCCTATCAGGCTGAATTCTATGGTTCCGTAATGGGCGCGAGCCTTGCGACCGTAGGAATAATCATTCTTGTTGCAAAGATAGTTTCCGCAATATTTGACCCTATTGTCGGCAACAAAATAGAAAACACCAACGGCAAGCTCGGCAAATTCAAGCCGTTTATAATCGTTTCTATTCCCATTCTCCTGATTTTCACGGCTATAGTATTTCTTGATATTGAGAAACTCCATTTTGAAAATGCCGGAAGTACGCTTTATATTTATATTTTCATCACTTTCCTTATCTGGTGCCTCGGTATGACACTTGCCGATGTTCCCACCCAGGGCATCGCCGCCGTGCTTACACCCAACGCGACTGAAAGAACAAATATAGTATCAATCGCGAACACGGCGAAGCAGGTCGGTTTTGCAGCCTGCGCGGTTATTGTGCCGGTTATCTGTCTTATCATTCCCGAGGGCTCCAAAGTGCTTGTCAAGAAAGGCGAAACCGATGCCCCGATGATAGCGGGCGAATATTTCTGGTCCGCTCTCGCAACTGCTGTTGCCGGCTGTATTCTTATGTCGCTGATAGTATTCTGGAATAAAGAAAGAGTACCTTATACCACGGGTGAAAAGAATTCATTCAAGGATATGGTTGCGGCAATCAAAGGAAACAAGCCGCTTATTCTAGTTATAGTTTCCTATTTCCTCGGCTTCGGCAGGCAGATGGCAATGGGTATTCAGGTTCAGGCGGCAAACGCTCTTATCGGCAGCCAGAACCTTGTTATAATACTCGGCATTACCACAGCGATTGGCTCGATGATATCCATGGCTTTCACTCCTGTGCTTATCAAAAAGCTCGGTGAGAAAGTTACTTATCTCGCACTGTCCATTTATGGATTTATTGTTTCCATAGCCGCATTCCTCGTTTTTGCGTTTGTTACTCAGAATCAAATAGTAATGTACATCTTCCTCTTCCTTATCGGTCTTCAGTTCAGCGCGGTTACACTTATGCCAATGATAATGACAGCTGACTGCGTTGATTACTACGAGTATAAAACCGGCGAAAGAAAAGAAGGGCCTGTTTATGCGCTTCTTTCGCTTACAATTAAAGTATGCCTTGCTCTCGGCACAGCGCTCGGCCTTATCTTTGTAGGCAAATCCGGCTATTCCGAAGCGCTCGGTCAAAGCACGGTTGTATTTGAATCGAGCACAAAGAACATAATCTTTTTTGCATATACGGCAATGCCCGGTATTCTCGCTCTTCTCTCTGCTATACCCATATTCAAATATGATCTTTACGGTGAGAAGAAAGCTATGATTTCAAAAGAATTACAGGCAAGAAGAGAAAACGCCTCACAATCAAAGGAAGGTGAATAATATGCTGTCATTAAGAGAATATGAAAAAGAAATCGCCTCTTCAAGAGACGAAAGAATGAGCTGGTGGCGGGAAGCCCGCTTCGGTATGTTTATTCACTACGGTTTGTATTCACAGCTCGGAAGAAACGAATGGGCAATGGCTTGTGAAAACATCCCCGTACCCGAATATGAAAAGCTTGCCGATACATTTGCTCCCAAAGAGGGGTGCTGCCGCGAATGGGCCGCACTGGCAAAAAAAGCAGGATGCAAATATATGGTTATGACAACCCGTCATCACGAAGGCTTCAGCCTATGGGATTCAAAAACAAATCCCTATAACTCCGTTAA
>JAEELT010000085.1 GCA_016282855.1 Clostridiaceae bacterium
GCTCAGCAGACCGGTCAGAAAGGCGAAAACTTTGAAGTGAGCGAAGAAATCAAAGCGCTGTGCCGCGCTGTGGGCGCCGAGGGCGCGGTCCTGCTCAGAAATGACGGCGGGGTTCTTCCCGTAAAGCCCGGCGAAACGCTCTCTCTTTTCGGCAGGGTGCAGAGCGACTTTTTCTATGTCGGTTACGGCTCCGGCGGAGATGTGAACGCTCCTTACAGAATCAGCCCTGTTGAAGGGCTTAAAAACGCGGGAGTAAGCCTGAATGAAGAGCTGCTTGCTTTCTATGATGAGGCGAGAAAAAAAGACCCGGTCAATGACGGCTATTGGGGGCATTGGCCGATGTCTTATGACGAAATACCCGTTAGCGCCGCCACAGTCGCAAATGCCGCCGCAAAGTCCGATAAAGCGGTGATTTTTATAGGCCGGTCATCCGGAGAGGACCGCGAGCTGAGGCTTGAAAAAGGCAGCTACTGTCTGAGCGATGAAGAAAAGCGGCTGATTGAAAGCGTTACGGCATCGTTTGACAAGGTAATTTTGCTGCTCAACTGCGGAAGCATTATGGATATGGAAGAAATCTGCGCCTACAGCGGCATTTCCGCCGTAATGTATGTCTGGCAGAGCGGAATGGAGAGCGGGAATGCCATAGCCGACCTGCTTACGGGCAGAGTGTCCCCCGGCGGAAGGCTGGCGGATACGGTTGCCGTTTCATACGCGGACTATCCGGGGTCTTCCAATTTCGGCGATAAGAAAGAAAATATCTATGCCGAGGATATATATGTCGGTTACAGATACTTTGAAACCTTCGCAAAGGACAGGGTCCTCTTTCCTTTCGGCTTCGGCCTCTCCTACACCGATTATCTGATAAGCGATATTGTCTGCTCCGTTTCCGGCGAAATCAGGGTATCCGCGCGCATAAAAAATATCGGAGATTATCCGGGCAAAGAGGTATTTCAGGTTTATTATGAAGCCCCGGCAGGCGCTCCCGGCAATCCGGCAAGGGCGCTCGCGGGCTACGCCAAAACACGCGAGCTCGCTCCGGGGGAGGAAGAAACCGTGAACGTAGCTTTCCCCGCGGAGTCAATGGCCTCTTATGATGAGAATGAAAGCGCTTATGTTCTGCTCAAGGGCAAATATGCTGTTTACGCCGGCGCGGATGTGCGCCGCGCCGAAAAAGCAGGGGAGTATGAAGTGCCCGAAAGGCGCGTAACGCAGAAACTCACTCAGTGCGGCGCGCCCGTTAAGAGCTTTGAAATAATAATGAATTCAGGCGGCAAAGCAGTGACGGCAAAGGTAAACACATCAAAGAAAAACCTGAGGGAGCATATACTTGCCCGCCTTCCCGCGGATATCCCCTTCACGGGCGACCTCGGGTATAAACTCACCGATGTCAGGGAGGGCAGAGTAAGCCTTGATGAGTTTGCCGCTCAGCTGAGCGATGAGGAGCTTGAGGCAATTTCAAGGGGAGATTACAGGATGAATTCTCCGCTCGGCGCGTCCGGCAACGCGGGCGCTTTCGCCGGAGTTTTACAGTCGCTCAGGGATAAGGGCGTGCCGCCGATAATCACCACCGACGGGCCCTCGGGAATAAGGCTTCACGCGGTTTCCTCCCTCCTGCCGGTAGGGGTCTGCCTTGCCTGTTCGTTCAATGACGCGCTTGTTGAAGAGCTGTACACGGAAATCGGCAGAGAAATGGCGGCAAGAGGGTCTGATGTGCTGCTTGCACCCGGCATGAATATTCACCGCGACCCGCTGTGCGGAAGAAACTTTGAGTATTTTTCGGAAGACCCCCTGCTTACGGGCAGATGCGGCAGCGCGGTGGTTAAGGGCGTGCAGAAATACGGCTTTTCGGCTTGCCCCAAGCATTTTGCCTGCAACAGTCAGGAGACCGCGAGAACCCATGAAGATTCCGTCCTCTCCGAAAGAGCTTTGCGTGAAATATACCTCAGGGGCTTTGAAATATGCGTAAAAGAGGCAAAGCCGAATACCCTGATGACTTCATACAACAAGATAAACGGAGTATGGGGCCACTACAATTATGAGCTTGTCACCGATATCCTGCGCGGCGAATGGGGCTTTGAGGGCGTTGTGATTACCGACTGGTGGATGAGGCCCTGCGCATCGCCCGAGTTTCCCTCAATCCGCGACCAGGCTTACAGAGTAAGGGCAGGAGTGAATGTGCTAATGCCCGGCGGCGCGAGAGCCGGGAAATACAGCAGGAAGCCGGACGGCACACTGCTGCGTACTCTGGGCAGAAAAGGCGGCATCACAAGGGGAGAGCTCGTGCGCAACGCTGAACAGGTGCTTAGCGCAGCCCTGAAGAGAATATGACTGACACAGGCGGCGTATGCGGATTGAGAAGCATGCGCCGTTGTTTATTATTTACAAAATCAGTGTATTAAAATCTACTACTTCAAAAGACAAAAATTCTTGAAAATAATTTCAGGAGTTATATAATTATTATGGTGCTTTGCAGCACCTTCAGTATTGCAAACAAACGGGCAGTTAACAGCCCGGAATATGCCTGACGGCAAGAAGGAGATAAAAGTATGAGCGAAAAAATCAAAGTCGGTATTATCGGCTGCGGCGGCATCGCAAACGGCAAGCATCTGCCCGCGCTTTCAAGAAACAAATATGTTGAGGTGGTTGCTTTCTGCGATATTATCAAAGAGCGCGCCGAGGAAGCTGCCGCCAAGTTCGGCACCGATGACGCAAGAGTATATGTTGATTATAAAGAGCTCCTCGAAAAAGAGAAAGACATAACAGCGGTTCACGTATGCACACCCAACCGCTCACATTCATTCATCACTATCGACTCCCTTGAGGCAGGCAAGCACGTAATGTGCGAAAAGCCCATGGCAAAGACTTACGCCGAAGCCAAAGCAATGTATGAGGCTTCCGTAAGGACCGGCAAGAAGCTCACCATCGGCTATCAGAGCAGGTGGAGAGGTGACTCAATGTATCTCAAAAAGTGCTGCGAAAACGGCGAGCTCGGCGATATTTATTACGCAAGAGCAATCGCTCTCAGAAGAAGAGCCGTTCCTACCTGGGGCGTTTTCCTTAACGAATATGAGCAGGGCGGCGGTCCGCTCATCGATATAGGCACCCACGCTCTTGATCTGACTCTCTGGATGATGGATAACTACAAGCCCAAAATGTGCCTGGGTGTCAAATATAAAAAGCTCGGTGACGCCAACGGCACCGCCAACGCCTGGGGCGACTGGGATCCCGAGCAGTACACGGTTGAGGATTCCGCCTTCGGCTTTGTTGTGATGGAAAACGGCGCAACCGTCAGCGTTGAATCAAGCTGGGCTCTCAACATAGCGGACCCCGAGGAAGCCAGCACCCTTCTGTGCGGCGACAAGGGCGGCGCGGATATGCACAGAGGTCTTCGCCTCAACTATGTCAAAAACAACAGGCAGGTCATTGAGGAGCCGTCATTTGACTGCGGCGGCGTTGCCTTCTATGACGGCGCGAGCGACAGGGCGGAGGATCTCGAAAACCTTGCCTTCTATGACTGCATTATGAATGATAAGCCTGTTTACACAAAACCCGAGCAGGCTATGGTTGTCACTCAGATTCTTGAGGGCATTTATAAATCCGCCGCTTCGGGCAAGCCCTATTACTTTAACGAAGAGGAGTAATCACAATGAAAATTGCCGTTCAGGTTTATTCCGTAAGAGACGCCATAAAAAACAAAAAGACTCTTTTCGCAGCTCTTGAAAAAATCAAGGAAATCGGCTATGACGGCGTTGAGTTCGCCGGCTACTACGGCGCGAGCGCAAAAGAAATCAGAGCGAAGCTTGATGAGCTCGGTCTTGTGTGCGTAGGCGGTCACATAGGTCTTGACGATTTTAAAGATAAAAAGCTTGAGGAGACCATGGAGTTTCAGAGCATACTCGGTGTTAAGGCTATAGGCGTAGGCGGCGCACCTCACAAAACCATGGAGCAGTGTGTCAAGACAGGTAAGGTGCTCGGCAGGGCCAGGGAATACGGCCTTGAAAAATACGGCATTACCACCTACTATCACAACCATTCCGAGGAGTTCAAACCTCTTCGCAACAAGCGCCTGCCCATTGATGTTATAGGCAGCTACACAAATCTTGAAATTGACACATACTGGTCGCATCACGCGGGTGTTGATAATTACAGATTCTTGCTCGACCATATGAGCAACATAGTTCACCTCCATGTCAAAGACGGCATTGACGGCAAACCAAAGGCTCTCGGAGAAGGTGACTGCGACATTAAGGCAGTTGTCAAAGCGGCAAAAGCCATGGAGCTTGAGTGGCTCATAGTTGAAAATGACGACCCGGTACCCAACGGTTTTGAAGACATAGCAAGAAGCCTCAAATATCTCAAATCCATCATCTGAGGAGGAATAAAATGAAACTCGGAGTATTTACCACATTACTTTCAAATTTACCGCTTGAGGATGCGCTGAAATATTTTAAATCGCTCGGCATAGAGATGGTGGAAATCGGCTGCGGCGGTTTTCCCGGAAATGCGCACGCAAACCCCGAAATACTGCTCGCGGATGAGGGCAAGCTCAATGAATTCAAGGCTCTTATTGATAAATACGGCCTGCAGATAAGCGCTCTCTCCTGCCACGGCAATCCCATTCATCCCAATAAAGAAATCGCGGCTTCGTTTGACAGGGATATGAGAAACACCGTGCTGCTTGCCGAAAAGCTCGGCATACATCAGATTAACACCTTCTCCGGCTGCCCCGGCGACTGTGAGGCATCGGAGCATCCCAACTGGGTGGTCTGCCCCTGGCCCGATGATTTCACTGAGATTCTTGAATGGCAGTGGAACGAAAAACTTATTCCGTACTGGAAGGACTTTGTTGCGTTCGCAAAGAGCCACGCTGTGGATAAAATCGCGCTGGAGCTTCACCCCGGTTTCTGCGTTTACAACACCGAAAGCCTTATGAAACTTCGCAAGGCGGTCGGCCCCGAAATCGGAGCGAATTTTGACCCGAGCCATCTAATCTGGCAGGGTATGGACCCCGTTGCCTGCATAAGAGAAATGGGCGACGCTATTTTCCACTTCCACGCAAAAGACACCAAGATTGATAAAATCAACACGGCGGTCAACGGCGTGCTTGACACAAAGTCCTACGGCGATGAAATACACCGCTCCTGGATATTCCGCTCCGTAGGTTACGGCAATGATTACTCTTACTGGAAAGATATGATTTCGGCTCTGCGTATGGTCGGCTATGATTATGCCATAAGCATTGAGCACGAGGATTCGCTTATGAGCCAGAATGAAGGTCTCACCAAAGCGGTCAGCTTCCTTAAAGAAGTGCTCATCGCCGAAGATACCTCCGCCGCCTGGTGGTTCTGATACGCCCGAACAATCCCGAAGGAGAAAAACTCTATGAGAAACAGCAACGATGATGATATCAAGATTTTCCGGCCCAAGAAATCAGACTGGTCAAGCTCCGACCTGACAAGCATAGCGGGTATAATGGATAAGCACAGGGCAAACGGCAACAGCGCCAAGGCGACCATTCTCGGTGAGCGGCTCGCCGAGCTCACGCCCGAGGATTTCTTTGCCGATGAGGTTAAGAATCTGCCCAACAATGTGCTCTTGCAGCTGCGCTCCCTTATGGTGTTTGCGGCTCAGATATCCCTTACCAAATATCTGCCGTTCACTATTCTTTCAACTCAGGCGGTGAACGCGATGTATGCCCGCATAGAAGCAACGGCGCCCGGCTTTTTTGCCAACATTGCCGACGGCTCATCCTTTTCGTTTTATTATCTCGCCGTGCGCAAAAACGAGCCTGTGAGCGAAATAGGCAATGATTTTGCAATGCTTTGTGACGATGATGACAATGAGGAGCTTAAGGTGCTGGGAATGAAGGCATTTGAAACGATAGAAACGAAAGTCATATCGCTTATAGAGGAGTTCGAATTCGAAGGGTGAGACGGTCGGCGCAATAATCGCGAAAAGCGAAAAAACAATGAGAATAAAAGAGGTACGGGTTTTGAACTCGTACCTCTTTTCATAATGACATATAATTTACATAAGGAATAAATGATTATTGTTTTTTCTCAACGCCTTTACTCGCTCGCCGTATCTAGATACTGTCTTCGCTCGTAAAATGCGTTGTTTTCATCGATTCTTGCATCCAACCTTGCCCGGTGCCTTTGAAGAAGTTTCATCAGAAACAATTGGTTTTTTATAGTGCTCGCATCGTAGGGGTGCGGGTCTCCGGTGGAGACCTCTGCCGCAGGCAGAAGCACCGACCGAACCGACAGGTGAGACCGGATATTATCTGCCCGCTTTACAGGATATGCGTGAGCATCATGCCTTCCCCTTGAGGGGAAGGCTAATAATCGGTTTACCCCACAATTATCCACTATCCATTTTCAATAACAAACACGGACTGCGGGCGTTTGCCGGCAGTCCGTGTTATGTAAATGATTATTTATCAGTTGTGATTCTTTATGAAATACTTGTAGAATTTCACGCCCGCGGCAACAGCGGCGGTGCCGATGTTTTCGTTTGGAGCGTGCATTGCGGCGAGCTGCTGAGAATCCATCACTATCGGTGTGAAGCGTATGCAGTTATCCGTAATCGCCGTGTAGTGGCGGCAGTCCGTGCCTCCGCTCATATAGTAAGGGGCGAAGCAGTATTGCGGGAATACTTCGTTGACGCACTTTTTGAGGTAGAGCATCTCATCGCTTTCGGTGTCGGTTTCTTTTGAGGAGTCGAAGCCTATGATGAGCTCGGTTTCAATGTCATATTTCGCCGCGGTTTTGCGCAGAATCTCAAGGCATTCATCTCTTGACTGAAGCTGACCGACACGCATGTTGGCCGTCATACTCGCCTCGGAGGGTATCACATTAGGTGCCTTTGAGCCCTCGCTCATTGTGAACACAAGGGTGGTCGTCACGAACGCTCTTGCCTGGGGAGAAAACACGGGCATAAGCGCGGTGATGAGCGGCTTGAACAGCCAGAGATTGCCAAAGAGGAACCTCATCGGGAATGTAAGATAGGGGGCAATGCAGGTGAAGGTCTTTTCAACCACCGGCGGCATCTTGGTCTTGAAATGGTTTTTCTTTTCCATCTCGCATACGAATGCCGACAGACGGGCAAACGGTGTGTTCCTCGGGGGAGTGGAGGAGTGTCCGCCGGCGCTTTTCGCGGTGAATTTAATGTGGCTTGTGCCTTTTTCAATTACTCCGACTGCCGCGCACAGTGTGCTCATTCCGGGCAGAACGCCCTCGACTATCGCTCCGCCTTCGTCCATTGCGGCGCACAGGCGTATTCCTTTGTCTTTCAGATAGTTGACAAGTTTAAGGGCGCCGCCGCCGGAGGTTTCTTCATTGCAGGCGTAAGCGAGATATACATCTCTCTCGGGTGTGAAGCCCTCCTCGAGCAGCTCCTCAACCGCCGCCATTTCGCTCATAACGGTGCATTTGCAGTCCATTGCTCCTCTGCCGTGCACCTTGCCGTTGGCTATATCGCCGGAGAAGGGAGCATGCTCCCAGCCTGCGGGGTCGGCGGGCACCACATCCTGGTGACCCATAAGCAGCAGAGAATCTTTTGAGCTGTCCTTACCCTGCCAGCGGTAGATTATATTTCCGTCTATCTCCGTGAATTCAAGCTTTGCGTGTATCTGAGGAAACAGCTCTCTGAGCACGCTCTGAAGCTTGTGAAACTCCGATTTATCTTCGCCCTCGCCCTTTGAAATCGTGGGCACTTTAACCATCTCTGAGAGAGCGTGGGCGTATTTCGCCTCGTCCTCGGGGGTGAACGGCGCCTGAGACGGCTTGTCATTGGGCTTCGCCTTGATTGCGGCGGCTCTTATCAGCGCGATTAACAGCAGCAGAGCGAGCACGCACACGGCGCACAGCAGTATTATAAGGAATATTTTCATACTTTTGTTCCTCCCGTAAAAGATTATATAACAAAAAAATCATAGCATAATGCCCTGCCGGTGTCAAATAAAAAGATTGCTTCTCCGTCCGGAGAAGCAATCTGCAGTTTATTTATTTTTTCTTTTTTCTCTTGCTTATTGATGTTTTCACTTTTCCCTCGGGGTCCTTGATGATGAGCGCTGCGAGCCAGATAATCAGGCCGAGAGCGGTGACGCTCAGGCCCAGGAAAAGGTCGTTGAGCATATCAGCAGGGGCGGGGGAGAAGTATTCCTCGGCGCCGAGTTCAATATACTCAAATATCGCGTCCACAAACCACATTATCGACGCGCCCCAGAAAAGGAAGCAGGGCACTATGTAAAGCATCTTGCCCTTGGGGGCATCCTTGTACCAGAGCACCGTGAATATAATCGCGGAAAAAACAGAAACAAGAAGAGTCATTACGCATTGTCCTCCGCGGTTTCGCTTGTTTTTCTGCTCATAATCACATGAGATACGGCAACTCCCGCAGCCCAGACGAGGGTAACGAGCACCGCCATTGTCACACCGACCGTCATCATTTCATGCAGCATTTCCGCCGTTTCGGCAGGGTCCGCCATAGCCGTGAGGAACGGGGGGAAGGGAACCACTTCGCCGTGCCAGAGATGCTCAAAAGCAAGCAGGATTACGCCGCCCCAGAGAAGGCCGGCAAGCCAGGTGAGCTTCTGAACAGCCGATGAAAGTTTGCTTTCAACATTCTTTCCGGTGTTCAGCTGTGCCGCCTTGCTTTCTTTTGCCTTGAGAACCGCCACTGCCGCAGTAACTACTATAGCTTCGGTTCCGGGTACTATGAAACATGCCATTTGTGTATCCTCCTGTTTATATTGTTTATTGATTTCTTAAATCTGAGGGCCGGCGGCTACAAGAGCCTTGCCTGCCTCGTTGCTTTCGTATTTTGCGAAGTTCTTGATGAATCTGCCGGCGAGGTCCTTTGCCTTCTCTTCCCATACGGAGGGGTCGGCGTAAGTGTCGCGCGGGTCGAGAATTGCGGGGTCAACTCCCTCAAGCTCGGTGGGCACCTCAAAGTTGAAGTAGGGAATCATCTTGGTGGGGGCGGTGAGAATGCTGCCGCCGAGGATGCCGTCTATGATTCCTCTGGTGTCTTTTATGGAGATGCGCTTGCCTGAGCCGTTCCAGCCGGTGTTAACAAGGTAGGCCTTTGCGCCGCTCTTTTCCATTCTCTTGACAAGCTCTTCCGCGTATTTGGTGGGGTGGAGCTCAAGGAATGCCTGGCCGAAGCAGGCGGAGAAGGTCGGGGTGGGCTCGGTGATGCCTCTCTCTGTGCCGGCGAGCTTCGCGGTGAAGCCGCTCAGGAAATAATACTTGGTCTGCTCCGGGGTAAGGATTGAAACGGGGGGAAGCACGCCGAAAGCGTCAGCCGAAAGGAAGATAACGTTCTTTGCTTCGGGGGCCGCGGATACGGGGCGCACTATCTTTTCTATATGATTGATGGGGTATGAAACTCTCGTGTTTTCGGTAACGCTCTTGTCGGCAAAGTCAATTTTGCCGTCGGCGTCCACGGTAACGTTTTCAAGCAGGGCATTGCGCTTGATGGCGTTGTAAATATCGGGCTCTGATTCCTTGTCGAGGTTAATGACCTTCGCGTAGCAGCCGCCCTCAAAGTTAAACACGCCGTTGTCATCCCAGCCGTGCTCGTCATCGCCGATAAGAAGGCGCTTCGGGTCAGTTGAAAGGGTGGTCTTGCCCGTGCCGGAAAGGCCGAAGAAGATGGCGGTGTTTTTGCCGTCCATATCGGTGTTGGCGGAGCAGTGCATTGAAGCAACACCCTTGAGGGGAAGGTAGTAGTTCATCATTGAGAACATGCCCTTCTTCATCTCTCCGCCGTACCAGGTGTTGATGATAACCTGCTCGCGGCTTGAAATGTTGAAGGCTACGGCTGTCTCACTGTTGAGGCCCATCTCTTTGTAATCGTCAACCTTCGCCTTTGACGCGTTGTAAACCACGAAATCGGGCTCAAAGTTTTCAAGCTCCTGCGCGGTGGGGGCGATGAACATATTCTTTATGAAATGAGCCTGCCAGGCAACCTCCATAATGAAGCGGATTGCCATACGGGTGTCGGGGTTGGTGCCGCAGAACGCGTCAACCACAAAAAGTCTCTTGCCGGAGAGCTCGCCGAGAGCTATCTTTTTGAGCTTTGCCCAGTTCTCTTCGGAAAGGGGATGGTTGTCGTTGGGGTAGTCCGGGGTGGTCCACCACACGGTATCCCTGGAGTTTTCATCCATTACGATGTATTTGTCCTTGGGTGAACGGCCGGTGTAAATGCCTGTCATAACATTAACCGCGCCGAGTTCGGTGACCTGACCCTTGTCATAGCCTTCAAGCTCGGGCTTAGTCTCTTCCTCAAAGAGGAATTCAAATGAGGGGTTGCTGACTATTTCCTTAACATCGGAAATGCCGTATTTTTCGAGATTGATGTTTGCCATATTTTTACCTCTTTCTTGAAATGACCGGGCAGCAAAAGCTCTCCGTATTCATTCATATTACTACAGTGTATCATATTAAAGTAATATGTGAAAAAAGTCAATACACAAAAAGACGAAAAAAGAGGAGCCGGAGAGCGTGTCTTGTATGTAAAATGCAATACAGTCCGCCCGAAATTGCAGAAATCCCCCGCTTCCTTCGAAAAAAGCGGGGGAAAATGCATTATTTATAAGCCCGGTTTTCTTTTACAGGTTTTCCATCATTTTCCTGAGAATCCTGTAGAGTTCCGCGGCGTCAGCCGGGTCAAGCTTTGAGCACTGAGCCATCTTTGCGGGTATGCCGAGCGCCTCGTCCTTAAGAGCTCTGCCCTTGTCCGTGATGGTGACAGTGAGCGTTCTCTCGTCTTCTTTTGATCTGTTTCTTGTGAGCAGGCCCTTGCTCTCAAGCACTTTCACTACCGGGGTGAGCGTGCCGGAGTCCAGCAGAAGACGGCCGCACATCTGCTTGAAGGATATTTCTTCATCCTCCCAGAGCACCATCATGGCAATGTACTGCGTGTAGGTCAGCCCTATTTTGTCAAGGTAGGGCTTGTATGCGCTCACAATACCCTTGCTGCAGGCGTAAAGCGGAAAGCAGAGCTGATTGTCAAGCTTGAGGCAGTCGTATTTATCTTTCATTTTTATGCCTCGAGCGAAGCGTTGTAAGCAGCGCGCACCGCTTTGGCGAGCTGGTCGCCGCAGGATGTGGGCCTGGGACCGCAGGTGATGCCCGTGAGCAGCTCTTCTATCTCTTCAACCGTCTTGCCGTCGCAGATTTTTGAAATGGCCTTGAGGTTGCCGTTGCAGCCGCCGAAAAAGCTTATGTTGCGCACAATGTTGCCGTCAAGGTCAAGGCTGATAACCTGTGAGCAGGTGCCTCTAGTCATATAGTCATAGTGAAACATTATAATACCTCCTTGATTGCCGCCTTTACCTTTGCAAGGTCGGCTGTGGGCTCAAATCTCGCGGCGATTTCGCCGTTTCTGTCAATGACGAATTTGGTGAAATTCCACTTGATGTTGCCGTTGTTTTTGTAATCTTTGTCTCTTGCTTTTGCCATAAGCTTCATAATAGCGGCCATCTTGCCCTCGAAGCCCTGAAATACCGTATTTTCGGTGAGCCACTTATAGAGCGGGGCTGCGTTTTCGCCGTTTACGTCGATTTTGGAAAACTGGGGGAAGGTGATGCCGAATCGGTCGGTGCACTCGTTGTGTATTTCCTCATCGGTGCCGGGCGCCTGGTTCATAAACTGATTGCAGGGGAAGTCAAGGATTTCGAAGCCCTCGTCCTTGAGCTCCTCATACATGCTCTGGAGCTCTTCATACTGCGGGGTGAAGCCGCAGGCGGTGGCTGTGTTGACTATAAGAAGTGCCTTGCCCTTGTAATCGCCGAGCGAAACATCGCCGCCCTGTCTGTCTTTAACCGTGAAATCATAAATGCTCATTTTACTCTCTCCTTTAATCTGCATTGCAGCGTAAGCGCCGCTGTTGATTTGGTACAATTAGACTGTACACAATTAAATTGCGTTTGTCAAGAGCTTTTTGAAATTTTTTTTGCCACTGTCTGAAAAAAATGCTCAGCGTACACATAAACTGTTTACAAACCGGTCTTACGGAATGTATAATGATAATAAAGAAAAAAAGGAGACCGGCGTGAAATGAGTATTTTTTACAGAATTCTTAAAACAATATTCGCAGGTATTTTTCTGCTTTCGCTTTATACATCTTCCGGGCCCGCGGGCGGTGATTTTCCGCCGTCGCCGGAATCCGGACCCGGGGACGGGAGCGTTTATCTGCAGATAAGCGCGGATGATGAGGGCTTTGACACCTGGCAGCCGCGCACCCTGAACGGCGGCTACCGCTACGGCCCGTCAATGATTCTGAACTCTGATATGAGCATTGATTTGTGGAGCGCCGCTTCCGGGCCCGGTGATATAGTTGACCTTGTAAGCTACAAGCGCCTTTATGACGGCGGCAGAAAGAGCACAAGGGAAGTAATTGCCCTGAAGCCTACTGCCGAAAGTCTCGATGGGGGCTGGACCTGCGACCCGGGTGTGATAAAATTCGGAGACTATTACTACATCGGCTACACGACCACGGCAAATCCGGGCGGAGTTGACAACGATGTGTGCGTTGCGCGCAGCAAAAGCCCCGACGGCCCGTATGAAAAATGGACGGGAGACGGCTGGGGGATTATCCCCGCGCCTCTGATTGAATATGACGGCAACCCCGATCATTTCGGCGCCGGAGAGCCTTCCTTTGTGCTGATGGGCGATACCCTTTATATTTATTACTCCTGGAATGATGAAAACTCCACTACCCGTGTGGCGACAGCCGACGCAACCGATGAAAACTGGCCCGCTACCCTCGTTTATCACGGAGAGTGCCTGCCTGCAAAGGATTCAGGCGACTCTGCGGATGTGAAATACTGCGATGAATACGGCAGATTCGCGGCGGTATTTACCGAAAAGCGTTTCTCGGATGAGAGCTATGTGGCAGTGTGGGAATCCTTTGACGGCATACATTTCAGGCAGAGCGGTATTGTAAAAACGAATACCGCGAAAAAGCTGCACAACTGCGGCATATCCGGCAGGGCAAACGGCCATATAGGCAGGGGCGACCCGGTTTATCTTTCATACGCGTACGCAGGAACAGGCGAGAACGAGTGGGGCTGCTGGAGTACGCGTATGCACAAAGTGACGCTCTCACTTGCATCCCGGCCCGAAACCGACCCCTCGGCTGAAAAGAACTCCGACAGTATCACGGTAATCCGTAAGGAGCAGAGCATAATACCCGAGATTACAACCGTGAAGGCGGAGCATCAGGTATATACCATAAGCAAGACTGAGCATTTGTTTGTGATGGCGCTGGATTCGGATAACGACTGTTTCCCCGTGTTTACCGGGATAACCTTTGACGGTTACGACGAAAGCGTGCTGAAAATCAGGGG
This sequence comes from Clostridiaceae bacterium, assembly GCA_016282855.1. GTDB lineage: Bacteria > Bacillota > Clostridia > Oscillospirales > Acutalibacteraceae > CAG-177. The sequence goes on from JAEELT010000085.1 coordinate 13,358, forward strand.
CTCGTTTATGTACCCCCAAGCGCCCGGCACAACGAGAGTGAACATAAGCTGGCACGGCTTCACAGGGGACTTCGTTGTGCACGTGGAGTGAAATAATAAGCCTTCAATCAGTTGTATCAAAAGCAAATAAGCATTGCAATTATATTTCCGATATGATAATATGATTAACGGTAAATAAACGCAGGGAGGTGATTCGCCTGAGAGTAATGTTAATAAACCCGTGTCTGCCCGTCTATCAGCGGATTCCTTCCATGCCGCTGGGTCTGATATCAATCGCAAGCTATCTTGAGCATCACGGGCACGAGGTGATAATCGTTGAGCGCTCGGTTCAGAACTCGGACATAAGAGAGGAGCTTAACAGATTTCAGCCGGAGGTTGTAGGTATTTCCGCTCTTTCTTACAGTTCGAGCCTTGATGCCGCCGAGCTTACGCAAGCTGTTCACCGGTGGCGCGACGGTGTGCCTGTGCTGTGGGGCGGCAGTGCCCCGAGCTCACTGCCGGAGCTCTATCTCAGAGACGGTAAAATGGATTTTCTCACTCTCGGCGAGGGTGAACTTACCTGGAAAGAGTTTCTCGATGAGTGGGCAGGGGAGCGCGATTTTTCAAAAATTGACGGTCTCGCCTACCTTGAAGACGGCAGATATATGTGCAACCCCATCCGCGGGGTGGCGGACCTTGCGTCTTTTCCGGAGCTTAACTGGTCGCATGTTGATCCGCAAAAGTATTTCTCATCATTCTTTCACTGCACAAAGATGCTTTATCTTCACGCTTCAAAGGGCTGCCCTGCCGCCTGCACATTCTGCGCTAACAAGCAGTTTCATCAGGGGCGCAACCGCTGCCGCGACCCGAAGCATGTGATGCACGATATTGAACACCTTGTGGGCAAATGCGGCGCTGACGGCATTTATTTCTCTGATGAACTTTTTCTGCCTGACCGCGCTGTGCGCAACGAGCTGCTCTCAATGATTATCGACAGCGGCCTTGATTTTGTGTGGGGCTGTCAGATGCGTCTCGGCGTGCTCAGAGAAGAGGATATCGATTATATGTACAAAGCCGGCTGCCGCTGGATTCTTTTCGGCATAGAATCGGGCAGCCGGGAAATGATTGATAAAATCAAGAAAAACACCGACCTGAGCCTTGCAAAGCCGACGGTTGAATACTGCGAAAAGGTCGGCATAACCGTGCAGGCGTCGTTTATTGTCGGCTTTCCCGGTGAAACCGTGGAAGATGTCAAAAAAACCGTGGCGCTCGCCCTTGAAATACCGGCGAGCCTTCCCGTTATGAATATACTTGCTCCGGTACCGAATTCGGAAATCTATAATCACGAGATTGAGACAAACCCCGATTTTCACGCCCCGCGCTCAATAGCGGAAATAGCCGAGCGTGAGCAGCTTATGACTGACAACGCAAAGCTCAATCTTTCCGATGTGCCGTCAAAAGATCTTTATGTGGTGCATTACTGCTTTCAGTGGAGAGCTTTTATAGGCAAGGATTCTGTCAATGACGACTCTTTCGGCATAATCAAGAAGCTTGCGAGCGACACCTTCAACCGCATTTTCAAGCACGGGCTGAAGGGCTTCATATTCGGCACTTACCGCTCTGTCAAGCAGTTTTCAACTGTTTTCTTTTACTCTCACTTTTTCCCGTTTACCATGAGAAAATACGGGCTTGCCGGGCGCGAAAACAAAACGGACCGTTAATCGCCCGCGCAAAGTAATATCCTTTCCCCACCCTGCCTGCGCAGGGCATTTTTTTGCCCCCCTGAAAAAATTTGACCCGATAATTTCAAGTCCGTATTTTGGGACACAGAGCTGTGGTATAATGGTTTTTGGTAATATCTATTGAATTATTACTTGCTATTATAGTATAATAAATTATCTATGAAAGCAGTCCTCGCCGAAATGCTGTATAAGGAGTGTAATAAATAAGCCGTAAATGTAAAAAGCCCGTGCTGTTTTTCAGCACGGGCTCAATTATTTCAAGGCTTTTGCGGTTTAATTATTTTATAACTATATCTCCTATCGCGCCGATAATGGCGGAGTATATTGCCATAAAGCAGTACCATATCTTTGCGCAAAGGCCGTTTCTGACCTTTACATTTATCAAATAACTCTCTGCGATTACATTGCCGTCTTTATCAATCAGCTTTGCCTGAACGGTGTAATCTTCTGTCGGATCTTTCA
>JAEELT010000086.1 GCA_016282855.1 Clostridiaceae bacterium
CTTTTATAAGAATGTATGAAGGCAATTTCTTTTTTCGGTATTCCTGCTTCAATCAGTCTGTCTTTTACCTCGTTATACACATCAAATTTCTCCGATTTCGGGGTTGAATAATCACAGAATATTATTTGTGTGCAGCCCTCATATTTATTGTAAATGTCAATGACATTTTCTACGCACCTGAATATTTTTGAATTACTGTCGTATGCCTGCTCTTTTCCAACAAGTCTTAAATCCAGCGCGGCTTTTCTGCCGTCCGTACTGACTTTCAGCATATTATCGACTTTTTTGTCAACTGCCTTTGCTCTTATCAGCTCTGTTCTTTCACAAAGTGATTTCATATATTTCTCGAGCGTACTGTTTCTTACAATGAGAGTATCGGTATATCCTTCAAGCTCCGGCAGGTCTTTTTCGTCAACGGCATAAAAAACGGCAACATCCGAAAACATCCTTGAAAGCTCGGGCAGATTGAAAAATTTGGCGAACCTGGTTACAAATCTGAATTTTGATGTGTCAACATCTATCTCACACACCTGCTCCGGTTTTGCGAATGTCTTGACCCAGTTATCGAATTTGTCAAGATTATTCTTTTTCAGTTCTTCATTCTGCAGATAAGTCTGCATAACAAAGGTATCGGCTATTGAATTGCACAGCGGGGTGCCTGTTGCGAAAACTGCGCCTCTGCCGCTGTTCGCATCCTGTACGCACCTCACCTTTGTCAGCATCTCAAGGCATTTCTTAGAACCCTTTGTGTTTACGCCGGCAACATCCCTCAGTCTTGTCTGAAGCGGCAGGTTTTTATAATTATGAGCTTCGTCAAGGAAAAGCGTATTTATCTCGAGTTGATCAAATGTGATGTCTCCGGGAGCCGAATACATTGAATCAAGCAACTCTTCGGTCAGCTTGCGGATATAGTCTCTTTGTCTGGTTAGAGGAGTTGAGCCGAATCTCCAATATATTCCTCTTTGAAGCTCGGCAATTGCTTCATTCAGTTCTTTTGTTTTCTTTTCCATGGCGTTGACTATGTATCTTTCGGAAAGAGGAATCATCTCAAAGCAACTGTAAGCGATAATTATTCCGTCGTAATCGGCTGTTTTGATTTGCCTGAGCACCTTCTGCCGCATTTCGGGCTTGAAGGTTTTCGGCTCGACTGTGAGGATTTTTGCTTTGGGATACATCTCGGAAAAAATCTTTTCCCACTGGCCGACAATGTTGTTGGGCACCACAAACAAATTTTTTCGTGAAAGATTCATCTGCCGCATTTTCATAGCCGCCGCAATCATAATATATGTTTTGCCCGCGCCTACATCAAAGGCAAGCAATGTGTTTTTTTCGGATATGATTTTCTGCACGGCATCTTTCTGATATTCATACAGTGTGCAGCCTGCAGACATTTCGGGAAAATCAAGTTTGCTTCCGTCATACTGTTTCTTTTTATATGTTCCGAAAATCTTGTTATATTCTTCCTCGACTATCCAGCGACGGGTTTTATCCTTCCAGATCCATTTTTTGAATTCGCTGTTTATTATCTCCTGTTTTTCTAGAGCGGCAAGAGTTTCCCTTTCATTTAATACATTGCCGTTATCATAGATTTTTATTTCTCTCAGATTCAATGAAGCTTCTATTATTCTCAAAGCGTTGTAGCGTGTGGTACCGTATTCGGAATAACCTTTTGGGTAATAGTTAGCATCATTTTTATCTTTTATATACCAATTGCCGGTTATCGGCTCATACTCTGTATACTTGTTTTTGTTTAACTTATGCATTCCGAGTAAATATCTTATAAACTCATCTATTATGCTTGGTTTTACCCAGGGAACCCCAAGTGACACTTCAATATCCTTATATGTTATTTCGTGAGGTGTGAGCACCGGCTTCTCCGATTGATATATGTTTGTCTTTCTTTCTCTAACGGCCTTTGCTTTGTTATAAATCGAAATCCACTGGTCAAGAGTATATTGTGTTAAGTCTTCTTCGGAAAGATTATCTATTATTTCATTTGTCGGAAGATTGACAATTGCTGCAGCAACGCCGCTTTTACCTTCCGTACGAATAGTATAGTCCTCTGCCTGATAAAGCGAATAATCCCTGTGTAAGAGCTCATAAGCTATCTGGGAACCAAGTAGTTTCCAGTCAACGCATTCAGACAGTACATCGGCAATATAACCTTTTTCCTTTTGAGCATATATCGGCATATCGTTTTTAATAAGCAGATTCTTCAGCTCAAGCTTCCATAAAACGGAAAGCTGACGTCTTCTGTCAACCGAAATGTTACGCTTTGCCTCTCTGATTATATTGATTGCATTTTCGGTAACGCACATAATTCCCCAATCATCGGGAATTCTGATGCTTATGCTGTTGACATGTGTTTTTCCGCATACAATATAGTTTTGGTCAAAATACCTGTTATATGCAGAAACCTGTGAATCCAGCCGCACATAATTATCCGAATCACTTTTTATTTCATATCCGGTAAGAATATCGGTTACCGCCATGATGTCACACACGGATGTGCCGATGGTTTTTTCCTGATATATGCGGATTTCATTTCCCGAGGCCTTCAGATATTCTATAAGGATTTTTCTTATTTCTTTATCTTTCACAGCCATGCCTCCTTAATCTCTACGCTTTGAATTATATTCCTGAGTATGGTCATAAAATGCCACACGGTCCGATTGAATTATAAGAATTCATATGCGACAAAATCGGAACATAATCTGTGTGATAATAACAGCGAATCAAAAAGTCATATGAATGAATAACGAAAAGAGGTAAGCGATTATGAAAGATCAGAAAGGTATTGGCATGAAGAAAAAGATTAAAGACTTCATAGATTATATTTCGGTGCTGCCGTCAAGTACAAATGATAAAATTCGGGATTTCCGATTGAATCACATAAATCTCGGTAAACTCGTCAGGCGGAAAGACGGTTTGTTCAGCATCAAGAATATATCGTGGGATATATGCTGGCAGACTGACAGAGTGCTCGCAATAATAATCCGCGATTATCTCAGACAGTATATAGAAGAATCACCCGCAATAGGTAACTGTGTGATATCGGAAAACCCGGAAGGCTTAAACTACATAGAAGCTGTCCAATCTGATGAAAAAGAAAAGATATTTGCCGCTCGCTGGCAGGATCTTGTGAACAGTGTTGCCGATGAGTTTGAGAAGCTCAGCAGTCTGATTGAAAACTATTCCCATAATAATCCGGATGCAAATAAAGAAATTGAAGAGCTTACTGCGAAAGCATTTAAGGATCTGGCATATATATTCAATGATTTATGCTGGTAAGAATGTTTGCGGATATGGGACAAAAAACGCTCATACACTGTGGTAGACTTTAATCGAAGGCAGACGAAAACCAATGAAATGAAAGGAGTTCATCTTATATGTATGAACAGTTTACAAGAAGGTATTCAAGAAAACCGATGAAGGAATTCAACAAAATCATAGGCTACTCGGCAGAGAAGAAAGAGCTTGAGCAGATTGCCGATTGTCTTAAAAACAGCGAGGTTTATAAAGAACTCGGCGTGAACGCTCCCTGCGGGTTACTGCTCTACGGCGAGCCCGGCGTAGGCAAAACACTTATGTCCGAATGCCTTATCAAGGCGAGCGGCAGGAAGGCGTTTGTCTGCCGCAAAAACAAACCCAACGGCGAATTTGTCAATGAAATCACAAAGACCTTTGAACAGGCAAAGAAGAACGCCCCGTCAATAGTTTTCCTTGATGATATGGACAAATTTGCCAATGAGGACGAAGGCCACAGAAACGCAGAGGAATATGTCACCGTGCAGAGCTGCATAGACAGCGTAAAGGACAAGGACGTGTTTGTGCTTGCAACTGCCAACAATATCCGTACCCTTCCCGACTCACTTATAAGAACAGGCCGCTTTGACAGACGCCTTGAAATTGAGAATCCCGAAGGTGACGATGCCGTTGAAATTATATCCCATTATCTTGCTGACAAGCCCATCTCTGAGGATGTAGATAAAAAATATATCGCTCGCCTTCTCATCGGCAGTTCCTGCGCAAAGGTTGAGACGCTCCTTAACGAAGCCGGCATCTACGCAGGATACGACCGCAAAAGTAGAATAACAATGGAACATTTCCTCAGAGCTTTTATGAGAGATAAATACGGCAGCAGTTCATCCGACGACGGTTATGATTGCTGTGATGCCGATGTCAAAACCGATGACGGGATTACCGAGCCAATTTGGCACGAAGCCGGTCATGTTGTTGTAGCGGAAGTGCTCAATCCCGGCAGTGTTACACTCGTTTCAGTTTTACGCGCAGGGGGCAAAAACGGCAGAGGATTTACCTCTTACGATAATATTAATAATATGCGCCATCTTGACTATACGGCTGTCAGAGCAGTGGGAGCTCTTGCCGGCGCTGCCGCCGTTGAGCAGATGTTCGGCGTTATCGGAGACGGAACTGTGAATGATTTCAACCATGCATTAAATATGATCAGGGATATGATAGAGGATTATGGTATCAGCGGCTATCACCTTATCGAGCACCCTTATCGCCGCAATTCAGATTTTATGAACAGCGACATTGAGAAGGCTGCAATCACAAGATTTGATGAATACTACCGCAAGGCAAAGGAAATCATTGCCAAAAATCATGAATTTCTTGAAAAAATTGCTTCTGCCGTTGCTGAGAAAAGACTTCTCACCGCCACCGAGATTCAGGCAATCAGAAACGAGTGCAAAATAGTAAGTGTCAGTATCTGACAGGGGGGTATAATATGGATTTTTCAAAACTGACAGGAGCTGTCCCGACCGACGGTGAGACAGAATTCTTTCACCCGATAGGCAAATTCATCGGCGAAGACAAAGAGAAGCCGGCTGCGGAGATACTTGAGCAGATTAATATTCCCGTGTTACCGGAAGAGGCGGAGAGCATCTTCGCCTCCGAGCCCGGCGAGCTTTTTACGATTGCCGCTAATCTGTGCGCAGGGCAAAACGCCCTGATGATGCAATATATTCTGACACATCCCGAAAAAAAGATATATATCTGCTCCATAGATCCTTTAATCAATGCCCGTTATATTGCAGACAGGCTGGCGCTTATGATGTTTGATACCGAAAGCACCGTTAAGCTTGATGAAGTCCGCAAATATGCAGATTATATAATCTCATCTCTTCCCCTTTATATCAATGATACCGATACAGAAGACGAATCCGATAAGCTATTTGAAGACCTGAATAATGTCAGAAGAGGTCATATATTTATATACGATTTTGACCGCTCTTTAGCTTTTTTCAGAAAGAATAAAGCTGTGAGAGCTAAAGTGTTTTCGACGATTCTTAAACGGATTTCAGCGAAAAATGCTGTAACGGTTATTGATTTTGACTATAATTACGAAAAACTCTATCCTCATATCGCTCCGGGAGATTCTTCGCTGACAGAGCTTTCAGAGAAGATTACGGAAGTATCTGTAAACGAAATTCATAATTTCCCTTACGCTAAGGAAAAGCTGAGCGTTGCAGATGTTGAATTTGAGATTATAAAATCCGCTTACGGCGGCCAAGGGAAGGGGTTTTCTCTTCAGAGAAAGATTTATAAAAGTCAGGCGCTGATTCCTAAAGAAATACCGCAAAAAGTGTTTATCGGAGGCTCAAAAAGCATACATAGAATTGACAAATGGCAGGATAGAATGCTGATTGAAAGTGAGATTGATAAATATATTTCAAATAATGTCAGAATCCTTATCGGTGACTGTCCGGGAGTTGATAAGCTCGTTCAGGTGTATCTTTTTCTCAAAGGATATAAAAATGTGACCGTTTACGCAACCGACGGGAATGCGCGAAACAATATCGGCGACTGGCCGGTGGTTAATGTCCCGTCCCACGGTGAAGAGGGATATGATTATTATCAGCTGAAAGATATTGAAATGGCTAAAGATGCCGATGAAGCCTTTATGATTTGGGACGGGCAAAGCAAAGGAACGGCTTTCAATATTGATGAAATGCAAAAGCTTGAGAAAAGAGTTTATATTCATCAGATTGGTAAGGAAGAGGAGCATCAGCATAACGGAGTGTTCTGGATTATTGATGATAAAATGTATGCTTTTCCCTATGATGAGAATAAATACCGCGAGGCGGTTTCAAAATCCGGCACGGCATATAGCCATCAGAAAATATGGGAATATATAAGGCCGAAGGGATGCGGCAACAAGCCGTTTGATTACTATCCTCGCGGCAGAGTGGTTATAATCCGCGGGGACAGACCTGTTATTTATATGAACCCGAATATTGATGAAAAGCATGTTACCGAAATAATTGAAGCGTTCAATCTTCAAATAGAGCCCGTAATCAGATATGATTACAGCGAGCATTATAAATGTTATCTTGACGAATAGGTGCAATCGGGCTATGGGGCAAAATTGTCCCATAGTATTTATTAGAATACAACTGTAAGGAGGAGATTATATGAATAATCAAAAAGATTCCGTTGTTTCGCTTCGTGAGATTCTTGAAACAGATGAATTCAAAAAAGCAAGCGCTGAGAGCAAACTGAGCCTCGCCCTCGGCAGAGATGACGAAGGTAAGCCCGTTATTGCAGACCTTGCAAAAATGCCCCATTTGATTATCGGCGGATGTGCCGGCAGCATATCCACATGCCTTCATCCGATGATTATTTCCCTGCTTCACAATGCGACTCCCGATGAAGTAAAGCTCGTATTGCTTGACCCGAAAATGGTTGAATTATTAGTTTATAATGGTATCAATCACCTTGAAATTCCTGTTATTTCCAGTACTTATGAAGCTATCGCCGCCCTTGATTGGGCAGTAAGCGAAATGGAAAAGAGATACAGTATGTTCGCAAAGCATGGAGTGTTTGACATAGATGGATTCAACAAGCTGTGCGACAGCAGGGATGACATTGCGAAGTTGCACAGAATCGTAATATTCGTGAATGAGTTTGAAGATTTAATGCTTTATAATCCCGAGGAGACAGAGAAATTAATCCGCAAACTCGCTCAAATGGCAAGAGCCGCAGGTATTCATCTTGTAATAGTCACTCAGTGTCCGCGTGATGATGTCATCACTCCTCTTATTAAAGCAAACATACCTTCAAGAATTGCGCTTTGGGTTGATCATCCAATGACTTCAAAAGTCATTATTGACCGTGATGGTGCCGAAAAGCTTTACATAAACGGTGATATGCTTTTTGCCCCTGTCGGCTCGTACTGCCCGCTGAGAGTTAAGGGATGTTACATAGACGGCGACGAAGTAGACAGTATTGTTGAGAGAATCAAATCTCCGTTCGAGTCAAATTACAGCGATGAAATAATGCGTGAAATCAATATCAGGGCTGAATCGGCTGCTGCGCGGCGCAATAATAAATCAGATAATGATGATGTGGCGCATGACCCGCTGTTTAATCAGGCAGTTGAATGCGTAATACAGGCCAACATGGCATCGACCACATTAATTCAGAAAAAGCTCAAGCTCGGCTATGCAAGGGTTTGCAGAATTATGTATCAGCTTGAGGAAAACGGAATCGTAGGCCCTCAGGAAGGCTATAAACCGAGGCGGATTCTGATTACGCCGGCGGCGTGGAAAGCAAGACAGCAGACGCAGGCAGATAATAAAAATGAATAATATGAAAGAATAATACAAATTTAAGTTTAAAAACAAGCACATTCAGACTATGGGGCAAAATCGTCCCATAGTTTTTGTTAGAATATAGCTGTAAGGAGGAGAAATTATGAGAGAAACAATCAGGGTAAATGGTATATTTGATAAGCTTTTCGCTAATGTTACCGGCACACAGATTAAAGATGAACCCTTCAGAGACAAAGACGGCACACTCATCCTTTCAGTCATGAACGGCGCGCTTGATGACGGCAATGTGATTGAGCTCTGCCTCTGGGCAGACAGCGGGCTGTCCCTTTGGGATGTTTCCGCAGACAAAGTAGGATTTGACTTTCACGGCTCCGGC
>JAEELT010000011.1 GCA_016282855.1 Clostridiaceae bacterium
CCGATATGGAGCTGACAGTAACAGCGCAGCAAGCAAAGCTCACGGTGTCGACACACGGCAAGTCATTCACGGCGTATTCCGGCAGTGTTCCGAGCGCGGCGCTCAGCAGAGAATTAACGCCTCGGGAAGCCCGCGAAAGGCTCGGCAAACTCGGCGGCACGCAGTTCGCTCCGGGCGCTGTCAGATGCGAAATTGAGCCGGGATTATACATTCCCGCCGCCGCAATAAACGCTCTTCGCAGAGATGCGCTGGCCGGTCTTGAAGAAAAAATCGCCGAAAGGCCGGAAAAATCTGTAAAGCCGTTTTCCTTTACAAAGTCATCTTGCAGACATCTCGAGCCGAAGCTGCATATCCGCTATTTTTCCGAGGACCAGATAACAGAAATACCCCAAAATGCCGAAAGAATTATCATACCCGCGCATACAAGCAAAGCAATGGTTGAGAAGCTCGTTTCAACAGGTGCTGAAATCGCCGCTGAAATACCTGCCGGGATTTTTTCAAAGGCGGATTATTATTCTGAAAAGCTCAGAACCCTTTATAAATATGGAGTTTCACTTGCCTGGTGCTGCAACCTTGACGGCATTGAAGCGGCAAAGCAGTGCAATATGGATTTCGCCTGCGGGCTGGGCACAAACGCGATGAACACCCTCTCACTCGAGGCTTATTCCGCGCTCGGCGCGAAAGATATACTGCTCTCACCTGAAACAGGTGTGCGTGAGGCAAACAATATTGGAAATGTATGCCGTAAAGGAGTTTTACTTTACGGAAGGCTGCCTGTTATGATTACCAGAAACTGCCCGGTTGCCAACGAAATCAGCTGCGATGAGTGCAAAAAGAGCAGCTTTCTTGAGGACAGAACCGGGGCCCGTTTCCCGGTGCGGTGCAGCAACGGATGCAGCTATATTTTCAACTCTCTGCCAGTGTGCAATTTTGACAGAAAAAGTGATTTTCCGTTTGATTATCATCTGCTCTTTTTTACTGATGAAACAGGCGAAGAGTGCGAAAAGATTACGGAAATGTATAATAAGGGAATAAATACAGAAAAATATACAAGAGGGCTCTATTACAGAGATTTGCTGTAAAGATGAAAAAGAGAAAGAGAAAAGATTCCGCTTTCCCCGAAAAAAGAAAAAATGAGTTTCATCCTTCGCTTTGTGCCAAGCTGCATGAGGCGGGGCTTGACACTCGCAATTTGAAATATAATGTGTCAGGTGACATGGACAGCGAGCAGTGCTTCCGTGACGCCTGGCTTTTCTTTGACGAAAAAGGGCTCTATATCGCCACGGGCGAAGAAAAGCTTGAAAAGGTGAAGAAAAATCACACACCCGTTGAGCCGTCTTACACGCTCGACTCCGTCAGAAGCATCCCGCTTGAAGATGTTGACTCGCTTGAAACCGAAAGCTACCTTTCCACCGGGCGGCTGATGGCCGTAAAAGACGGTGAGTATGAGCCTCTTATATGGTTCTCGCTGGGCAAGCTCGGTGATTTCGGCACTTTTGCCAAGGCCTTCAACTCTTTTAAAAATACGGGAGAGGTTGAAATAAACGAAGCGCCCGATGAATCCGGCACCTGCAGGAAATGCGGAGCCCCCTGCCCTCCGGACAGAGATTTATGCCCCCGTCATATGAAAAACTCCGGCACGGCAATACGTCTTTTCAGGTTTTTCGGAGGCCATATCCCACAGATTACCGCAATCGTGCTCGTGATGGTCGCCTCATCGGCAGCAATGGTACTTGTGCCTCAGATAAGCACAAGAAGCCTCTATGACAACGTGCTCTCCAACCCTGACGGCCTGCCGCAAAACGAGCTGATAAAGGCCCTCGGTACGCTTGTGCTCAGCATTGTCGGAATTCGCGTGCTCAACATTATTCTCACAATGATTCAGCAGTATATGTCTGCCACAATTATGCCGAAAGTAATGTATGACATCAAGGTGAAAATCTTTGAGGCAATGCAGAGACTGTCGGTCAACTTCTATTCATCCAAGCAGACGGGCTCCCTTATGAACAGAGTTATGAGGGATGCCACCAACATTTACTGGTTTTTCACAGACGGTCTGCCCAGGATAATAATCGACTCTGCAACCATTATAGGCGTGCTTATACTTATGATTAAAATGAACTGGAAGCTCTCGCTGTTTGCGCTTCTTGCCGCTCCGGTACTTGTTTTCACAATTATTTTGGGCGACAGAATGTTCAGAAGGATGCACCACAAGGTGTGGATATTTCACTCAAGGCTCGGCTCAATGCTTTCGGATAACATAAACGGGCAGAGAGTCATAAAAGCGTTTGCCAAAGAGGATGACGAATTTGACCGCTTCAGCGAAATGAGCCGTGAGGTAAGGAACGCCGATGTAAAACTTTCCGTGACGGAAGCAACGCTCTTTCCGCTGCTTGAAATACTTGTGTTGCTTCTGTCAACCGCGGTACTCTGCTACGGCGGCACCATGGTCGCAAGAGGCGACGGCTCAATGACCGCGGGCACCCTTCTGAGCTTCATAGTTTATCTTGAAATGCTCAAGGAGCCTTTCGGCTTTATGGCCTGGGTAACAAACTGGTGGTCAAGATGCGCTGACTCGGCAACAAGAGTATTTGAAATCTGTGACGCGCAGCCCGAAATAACCGAAAAAGAAAACGCAATCCCCCTTGACAATCTCAGGGGAGATGTGGAGATAAACGAGCTTGAGTTTGAATATGAGCCGGCAAGACCCGTAATCAGGAAGCTCTCTCTTAAGGTCAAAGCCGGCGACATGCTCGGCATTGTGGGCAAAACAGGCGCCGGCAAAACAACTATTGCCAATCTTATATCAAGGCTTTATGATGCCAAGGAAGGCAGCATAAAGATTGACGGCACGGATGTAAGAGACCTTAAGCTTGCCGACATACGCAGAAACATAGGTCTTGTCTCTCAGGATATTTATCTGTTTATCGGAAGCATTGCCGATAACATAAGGTACGCCAAACCCGACGCGTCGATGGACGAGGTGATTGCCGCGGCAAAGGCGGCCTATGCCCACGATTATATTATGAAGCTGCCCGACGCATATGAAACAAGAATAGGGGCCGGGGGTCAGCGCCTTTCCGGCGGCGAAAAACAGAGAATCTCCATAGCGAGAACTATAATACAGAACCCCGGGATACTCATTCTCGATGAAGCAACCGCCGCAATGGACACCGAAACCGAGAGAAATATACAGAACTCTCTTCAGAAACTCTCAAAGGGCAGAACAACCATAGCAATCGCTCACAGGCTTTCAACCCTGAGAGATGCCGATTATCTTGCCGTGATTGACGGCGGCACGATAGCGGAGTACGGCACATTCAGCGAGCTGATTGAGAAAAAAGGCGAATTCTACAAACAATACAAGATACAATCCGAGGCGCTTAAAACAATAGCCATAGGCGCCGATTCTGCCCAAAGCAACAATGAAGAGGAGGAACAGAGCAATGAGCAGCAATGATACGCTCAGACAGACGATATCGCCCGAAACGCTGAAAGCAGAATACATATCCCCTGCCTCCTGCGAATTCTTCAAAACCGAAAAGGGCTTCCTCGGAGCCGAGATCAACGGGCAGAAATTCAACAGGGTCATACTCACCAGAGCCCTCCCCCTCACGTTTTCGGATGACTATATCTGCATTTCGGATGTTGAGAGGAAAGAGCTCGGCATAATAGAGCATATATCCGATTTTTCAGAGGATAACCAAAAGCTTATGAATGAAGAGCTCGGGCACAGATATTTCAGCCCGGTTATCACGGAGATACTTTCAATCAAAGAGAAATTCGGCAACTTTTATTTTGATGTGATGCTCGGCGATCTCAAGAGAAACTTTACGGTAAAAGACATTTCAAAAAATATACGCTATCACGAAAAGGGCTTTGACCTGATTGATGTTGACGGCAACAGATACCGTATTATCGATTTTGACGCGATTCCGAAAAAGAGCCGCAGATTGCTTGAGCCCTATCTTTATTAAAACAAGACTCACCGCAAAGGAGGTGAATTACCATGCTCACACAGGCAAAGTTCGATCTGAACCCGATGGGTGAAATAATCACCGGCCGTCTGCAGTTCAGCGGCGGCATAATTTCCGCCGTATGCGGCGATGAAACATATTTTGAAGCTCCTCTTGAGGGCATACAGGAGCTGGTAATACGCCCCTATGTCGGCTGCGCCACGCTCGAGCTCGTGCCCGAAAACTCTCCGGAAGATATGAGCGAGAGCCTTGAGGTGTGCAGGTTTTCAATGGCCTGCGTTGAAGAGATAGGAGAATTCTGCAAAGTTATAAACCACTATCTGTCAACAGGCGAAGAGACGGAAATATCCACGGAAGGCTTCCGCGTGTGCCCTAAATGCGGGCGTCACTACGCAAAGGGTCTGAGCACCTGCCTTTTCTGCGTTGAAAAAGGTTACCTTGCGAAGCGCCTGCTGGGCCTTGCAAAGCCCTACGCCGGCACCCTGCTTATTTCAGCTTTCTTTGTGATTCTCTCCTCCGCCTGCTCTGCGCTGCTGCCCGTGCTCAACGCGAGACTCATAGATGACTATCTTTACAGCGAAACCCTTGCCGCCGGCGCGAAAGTACACGGCGTTATCGCCGTGGCTCTCATAATGGCGGGCTCTCAGGTGCTCAGCCGCCTGTTTAACATCGTAAGCAAACGCAAGGCAAATGTGGCAAGCGGCGATCTTTCAAATGACCTGAGGGTAATGGTTTACGATAAAGTTCAGCGCCTTTCCGCTTCATCAATGTCACAGAAAACCTCGGGCGACCTTATGAAGCGGGTGAGCAACGACACCGAGAAGGTGAAGAATTTCATTGTTGAGCAGGGAATGTACGCGCTTGAAAAGCTGCTTATGTTCATAGTGATTCTTGTTATACTTCTCAGCATAAGTCCCCTTCTTACCTTCATTGTGCTCGTCCCCGTGCCGATTGTGACTTACGCCATACACAAATTCTGGAGCACTATAAGAGTGCGCTATCAGAAGCAGTGGCGCTGTGAATCAAGAGAAAACTCCATACTGCACGACATAGTCAGAGGCATAAGAGTGGTCAAGACCTTCGGCAGCGAGAAGAGAGAAATTGAGAAATTCTCCTCCGCCTCAAAAAGGCTTGCCGATGTGTGCGTAAGCAACGAGCATATGTGGGCAATCGCCTTCCCTCTCCTTCAGTTCTTTATGGGCATCGGCGAATTCTTTGTGATATATTTCGGCGGCAGAATGGTAATAAACAACACAATCAGCGTCGGTCAGCTGCTGGAATTCAATCTTTTCCTCGCTTATATTTATCAGCCGCTCAGGTGGATGAGCTCGCTTCCCCAGCGTCTGGGCGACCTTGCGGCATCGCTGATTAAAATCTTTGAAATAATTGACGAAAAGCACGATGTGGAGGATGCCGAAAGCCCGAAGCCGGCTGACCTCGACGGTGAAATAGTAATATCATCGCTCAGATTCGGCTATAAGGCGTATGAGCCTGTGCTCAAGGATATAAACCTGAGAGTGCAGCAGAGCGAAATGATAGGCCTTGTGGGGCATTCCGGCGCGGGAAAAAGCACGCTGATAAACCTAATTATGCGCCTTTACGATGCCGATGCCGGCTCAATCTGCATAGGCGGCACTGATATAAGAGAAATGAAACAGCACGAGTTCAGGGAGCAGCTCGGCGTGGTATTCCAGGAGAATTTCCTTTTCACCGGCTCCGTTTATGAAAACATAGCTTACGCAAGGCCGGATGCCCTGCCAAGCGAAATCATCGCGGCGGCAAAGGCTGCAAACGCGCATAACTTCATTATGGCTCTGCCCGACGGCTACAACACTCTTGTCGGCGAAGACGGCCACAATCTTTCCGGCGGAGAGAGGCAGAGAATATCAATCGCCAGGGCTGTGCTCAGAAACCCGTCAATTCTTATTCTTGATGAAGCGACAAGCGCGCTCGACCCCGAAACGGAGGAGCAGATTCAGCAGGCTCTTGCCCGCCTTGTGAAGGGCAGAACGACCTTTGCCATAGCCCACCGCCTTTCTACTCTGAGAAACGCGGACCGCCTTGTTGTGATGGAAAAAGGTCGGATAGCTGAGACGGGCTCTCACCGTGAACTGCTTAAGAACAACGGCATTTACGCCCGCCTGGTTATGGCACAGAGGAGCACTTCAAAGCTCAGCAAAGACGAATAATCTTTAAGGATATCAAATGACCCGCGGTCAGGACCGCGGGTCATGGTTTTTACTGTGATATTTTGTTGTTATTCCGCTTTTGCCTCTGCCGGCTCATCTTCACTGAACTTGTTAACCTCGTTTGCTATAGCCGCGCGTCTCTCATAAAGCTCGGCGTACATTCTGTCTCTCTTTTCGCCGCTGAGGTCATAGAAGAGTTTGGGTACAATGGAGAAAATGCTTGTGATAACGGGAAGTATTGTACACATCCAGAAGAGTGAATACTCGGTCTTTTCGGACTGACCGCCGAAGCCTGCGCCTTCCACATAACCTACCTTGTGGAGAATAGCGGCTTTGATGGTGTTGCCGAAGGTGTTGATAAGCTTTCTGGGAAGCTCCTTGGCAACGCCGGTAAGGCCTTCGTTTCTGTAACCGTTTTTCCATTCGCCGTAATCGATTGATTCGTTTCTCATCTCTTCGGGAATAACAGACCTTATGCCCCAGAAGAACATCCAGATTGTTTCACGCAACATAAACGCCGGTATCATCGCGCCGAGTTTCTTGTAATTCTTGTTGATTGAGCCTATCAGGAACACACCGACCATAAGGAAATCGTTGATGTGAGAGCCGAAGACCCAGAGAGTCTTGGTGGAGAATTTCTTCCTTGCCCAGGGAACATAGGAGTAGGAAATCGGGGAAACTATCGCACCCGGTATGCCGACGATGGTGGACATTGTGGCAAGCCCCAGTACGTTTATGTAGTAATAGTTTATGCCGGAACCTATGCTGAACGCTCCGAGAAATTCGGAAAGAGTTATCAGCAACAGCGGTTTGTTGGTGAAAATGGATTTGAAGCTTGCCTTTATACTCGGCTTGTCAACAGTCTGGTTGACTCTCTCCTTCGCAATAAAAGCAAAGGCAATAGCGAACGCGCCGCTTACAACGCTGCAGAATACGCCTGCGGATATATAAAGGGACGGCATTTTGATTTTAAGCTTGCCGTGGTTTACAAGGTCAATAAGCAGACCCATGATAATTTCGGGGCCTTTTTCAACAAAACCGGAAAGGAGGTTTGCTTCAGTTATAAGACGGGTTCTGTCAATTATGTTGGGGGTTATTGTCGCGAGCATTCCCGTTCTCGCTATACCCTTGGTTGAATCGGCCAGATTCTGGATAAGGCTGAATATCAGGAAGAAAATCAGCTTGCCTATATCGTATTTGCCCATATCGCCGATTGTAACCGGCATCGTCCAATAAAGAGTGTAGAGCACAAGGCCCGGTATAGCGTAAATAATAAGCCAGGGCTTGAACTTGCCCCACCTGGTCCTCGTCTTGTCAACTATCGCGGCAAGGAATACGTCGTTTACCATATCCCAAAGACCGACAACGAAGCTGACTATACTTTGAAATCTCAGACCGATTTTAACGATATCCGTTATGAAAATATCGCTGTATTTGTTGATATTGAAGGACTGCGCGATATCGTAGAGAATGTATGCCGCCGTCTCTTTGGTGCCGACGTAGCGTCTGTCCTTATGAGCTGCCTGCAGACCCGCAGATTCGTTAACGATTTCTTCGTTTTCTTCGCGAACCGCTTCGGAAGCCATAAGCCATCTCCCCTTTCTGCTGTCTTTATTATCTGTGATATTTTAGCATATAGCTTAATTCTTTTCAATAATCAAGTTGTTTTTTGTTTATTTATCACTATAATTACTGATATTATTGTGCAATCATACAAGCTCGATAAATGCGGCGATTATTGACATTAAGCGCCTCATTTTGGTATAATTTTTACATATAAATTTGAAAGGAGTTTTTACCTATGGGCCTTATCAGAGCAGCCGCCGGCGCTTTAGGCGGCACACTTGCAGATCAGTGGAAGGAATTCTTTTACTGCGAAGCAATGCCCAAAGATGTACTTATGACAAGAGGAGTTAAGCAAATCACCTCACGCTCCTCCAACACCAAGGGTAACGACAACATCATCTCCAACGGGTCCGGCATTGCCGTGGCAGACGGCCAGTGCATGATTATCGTTGAGCAGGGAAAAATCGTTGAAGTATGCGCAGAGCCCGGCGAGTTCATTTACAACACCTCCACCGAGCCCTCAATCTTCACCGGAAATCTCAAGGAATCAATCAAAGAAACCTTCAAGGTTGTAGGTAAAAGATTCACATACGGCGGCGATACCGGCAAAGATCAGAGAGTGTATTATTTCAACACCAAAGAGCTTATCGACAACAAGTTCGGCACTCCGAACCCCATCCCCTTCAGAGTTGTCGATGCCAAAATCGGCCTTGACATTGATGTATCCGTAAGATGCAGCGGCGTTTATTCCTACAGAATCGCCGATCCCCTTCTTTTCTACACCAATGTTTGCGGCAACGTAACCACAGAGTATAAGAGAGACGAGATTGACAACCAGCTCAAAACAGAGTTTGTAAGCGCGCTTCAGCCGGCTTTCGGTCAGCTCAGCGACCTTCAGATCCGTCCCAATCAGATAGTCACCCACACAGTTGAGCTTGAGAACGCCATGAATCAGGTTCTTTCTCAGAAGTGGGGCGAAATCAGAGGCCTTGAGGTAGTTTCCGTAGCTATGGGCTCCGTCACTCTTCCCGAAGAGGATCAGGAACTCATCAAGAGACTTCAGCAGACCGCTGTTTACAAGGATCCCACCATGGGCGCCGCCGCCATCACAGGCGCGACCGCCGATGCTATGAGAGCTGCGGCAGCCAATGAAGGCGGAGCGATGAACGGCTTTGTCGGCATGGGAATGGCAATGAACGCAGGCGGCGCAATGAACGCAGCGAACCTCTACGCTATGGGTCAGCAGCAACAGCAGCAGGCTGCTTCCGCAGCCCCCGCGGCACCCGCAGCCCCCGCAGCGGGTTCATGGGTATGCTCCTGCGGCGCAACAGCCACAGGCAATTTCTGCACCGAGTGCGGTGCGAAGAAACCCGCCGACGAAGGCTGGACCTGCTCCTGCGGCGCTGTAAACAAAGGTAAATTCTGCCCCAACTGCGGCGCGAAGAAGCCCGCCGACGCACCTCTTTACAAGTGCGACAAATGCGGCTGGCAGCCTGAGGATCCCCACAATCCTCCCAAGTTCTGCCCCGAGTGCGGAGACATCTTTGACGACAAAGACGCTCAGTAACAGCAGGCAAATAAACTGCCGTACAGCTTGCCTGTGCGGCAGACTGTTTTTAAGGAGATTATTCAATGGCACAGATTCAGGAATATAAATGCCCCAACTGCGGCGGAGCGCTCGCTTTTGACAGCACTCTTCAGAAAATGAAGTGCCCTTACTGCGATACAGAGTTTGAGATGGAAGCCCTCAGGCAGTTTGACTTAAGGCTTGACAAGCCCGAGGACAATATGCAGTGGGAGGAGAGCGCCGGCGCTCAGTGGACCGAGGAAGAGGCGGGCTCCATGCGTTCCTATGTCTGCACAAGCTGCGGCGGTGAAATAGTGGGCGACGCCAACACTGCGGCCACCTCCTGCCCCTACTGCGGCAACCCCGTGGTAATGATGGAGCAGTTCAGCGGTATGCTCAAGCCCGATTATGTCATACCTTTCAAGCTTGATAA
Organism: Clostridiaceae bacterium; assembly: GCA_016282855.1. Classification (GTDB taxonomy): domain Bacteria; phylum Bacillota; class Clostridia; order Oscillospirales; family Acutalibacteraceae; genus CAG-177. Next base: position 9,733 of record JAEELT010000011.1, read on the forward strand.
GAACGCCGCCAAGGCCGGCCTCAACAAACACCTTGAGGGCAAGAAGCTTCTGCCCTCCGTTTTCAAAGACCAGAATCATATAGACGAAATCAAGGGCATATATGTGCCCTTCTGGCTCTTTGACGCAAGCGCTCAGGCCGACATCAAATACAAAGCGACAAAAACAAGAGTGTGGGAAGACGCGATGAATATCTACACCGAAACCTCACACTACGGCATAAACCGCAGCGGCACGCTTGACTTTACCAACGTACCTGTTGACGGCTCAAAAAACATAGACGACACTCTTATGGAATCCATAGAGCCTTATAACTTTGACGAAGCGGTTGATTTTCAGACTGCATACCTTGCGGGGTATCTTGCCGATAAATACGACGTTGACGCGGAGCAATCCGCCGTGAGAGCCAATGAGAGAATAAAGGAAAGCACGGAAGAAGCCTTCAAATCAACCGTGAACGGCTACGCCTCAGTTGAGGTTGAAAGCAGCGTTATAAATCTCTCGGACACCAGGGCAAAATACACACTGTGCCCTGTCTGGCTCCTGAATACAACCTGGAACAATCAGAAATATACATTTGCAATGAACGGACAGACGGGTAAATTCGTCGGTGACCTGCCCATTGACAAGAGCAAGTATCACAAATACTTTGCCGCAATTGCCGCAGGCATAGCCGCCGCCTCGTTCCTCGTCCAGTTCCTGCTGTTCAGATAAGGGGGCGGAAAAATGAAAAAGACATTCAGAATCCTTACCGCTGTTTTTTCCGCAATCCTTATTTTCTCCCTGTGTGTGGGAGCCTTCGCCTATTCGGACAATCTCAACGATGAAGCGGGTCTGCTTTCAAATGATGAAAAGGTTCAGCTCTCATCTTTTCTTGACGAGCTCAGCGAAAAGACCGGGGTGGAGATAATCGTGGCAACCTTTGAGGATATGAGCCGTGACGGCTACTATGATATGCAGGCCTTTGCCGATGATTATGTTGACAACGGCGACTTCGGTGCAAACGCCGTGGCACTTGTTATGTCAATGGCTGAGAGAGATTACTGGATAACCACATCCGGCGTGTGTCTCGATTATATCACGGACGCGGGTATTCAGAGAATAGAGGAGAGAATCCTTCCCTATCTTAAATCCGGAGAGTACTACAACGCGTTTGCTTCATTCGCCGCCGAGTCGTCATCCCTGATTGAGTCCGGCGCAAGCGGCGATATCTATGATATATGGATTGAGGACGACGGTGAAAGCGAATACGCGACCGATATACCGGAGGTTGAAAAAAGCTTTCCGGCAGGGCGAAGCGCAGTAATAAGCTCCGTGCTCGGAGTTATTTCCGCCTTCCTCGGCACTTCTCCGATGAAGAGCAACCTGAAGAGCGTAGGAGTGCAGAGCGGAGCGAGGAACTACGCGGTTTCCGATTCGCTCAACATTGCAGACCTTAATGATATTTTCCTTTACTCCAATGTTTCCGCTGTTCCCAAGCCCAAAGACACCGGCTCAAAAGGCGGCTCGGGCAGCTCCGGCGGTCACTTCGGAGGTACAAGCATCCACGTTTCCGGCGGCGGAATAAGCCACGGAGGCGGAGGAGGAAAATTCTGACAACAGGGAGAAACGGAAAGATGAAAACAGGAAAAAGATGGATTTCGGCGATTCTTGCGCTCGTTATGCTTTTCACGTTCACTTTCAGCGCGGCGGGTGCGCAAGACCCGGAGGCCCCGGCAAAGACGAACTACCTGCTCATGGGTGATTCTATAGCCGAGGGCTTCGGAGTAAGAAACAGCGATGAAGCGTCATACGGCGCGATAGTCGCCCACACAGACGGATTCAATTACAACAACATTGCCCGCACGGCAAGGACTACGACAGGTCTGCTTAATCAGATAACCGGTGACGAATACGCCCGCGCGCTTATTACGCAGGCGGATATAATCAGCCTGTCAATCGGCGGCAATGACTACTTCACCGATGAGGGAGTTGTGGGTATAGCCGCGGGTCTCGTTTTCGGCATTGAAACCCCGAGATTCAAAGAGCTCACCGCTCAGATGAAAGTGAATTTTGAAAAAATCATCGGCGAAATATATGCCCTGAACCCGGATGTTGTTATCCTTGCCCAGACAGTGCTCTGCTCGTGGTACGGCTTTCTCGGCGATGCTTATATGCACGGCACCCAAACCGTGAATGATATGATTTACGGCTACCTTGAAGACCACCCGGGCGCATATGAAATAGTGGATGTTGCGGGCGCGCTTAACGGCCATAAAGAATATATTGCGCGCGATACCGTACACCCCAACACTCAGGGCAACATAGTCATAGCACGCCTTGTGCTTGAAAAGCTCAAGGAGCTGGGTCTCGGTGAAAAAACCGAGCCTGAAATCATCGCCGACGGCGTTGAGTTTGATTACTATGTGGATATGTACGGCGAGTTCGGCGGCAAGATAATCGGCTTTATAGTCCGCCTCGCGACAGGTCACAATCCGTTTTGATGCAAAACACAATAAAAATCCAAGGCTGTAAGCAAACGCTTACAGCCTTGATTTTTGTGAAAATGCGCAAGGCGCAATTTCGGGTCGCGGAGCGACAGATAATATTATGCTCCACATATCCTGATTGCGGCAAGCATGTATGCTTGCCCTACATGAGATCTTTCGACTCGCTCCGCTCGCTCAAGATGACAGCTATTTTTGATGTTGCTTCTTGAGCGGCACTTAGGGCGGGAACAGAAAAGGATGAAAACGGCGATTATTTCGGCCGACGACAGTATCGAGATACGGCAAGGCCGAAAGAACGCCGAAAACAGACAAAACAATTTATTCCTTATGACAATCAGCACAAATAAAAAAGAGAAGTACGAGTTTTAAACCCGTACTTCTTTTTTTTCTTGTCTGTTTGTTTTTCGCCTTTTATGCCCCGACCGTCTATATGTTTTCGACGGTAAAATCTATCATAATACCCCTGCGGTCGATTTCGAGCTTTTTATAGCTCACCCCCGCCGCGTCAAACATTCTCTTTGACGCTCTGTTGCCGGGTGTGCCGTCATATTTATCGGAAAGGTAAATTACTTCCTTAATGCCGCACTGTATAATCGCCTTGGCACATTCGTTGCAGGGGAAGAGCGCAACATAGATTTTGCAGCCCTCGAGGTTGGTACCTCTCGCGTTGAGAATGGCGTTAAGCTCGGCGTGGCATACATAGGGGTATTTTGTGTCATATTCCTCCCCGGCTCTTTCCCAGGGAAACTCATCATCGCTGCAGCCCATGGGGAAGCCGTTGTAACCCATAGACATTATGCGGTTTTTATTGTTGACTATACAGGCGCCGACACGGGTATTGGGGTCCTTGCTTCTGTAGGATGACAGCATTGCGATACCCATAAAATACTCATCCCAGGAAATAAAATCCTTTCTCTTAGGCATGTAATTGCCTCCTTTGCTTATTTCCCGGATATTTTACCATATTTCGGCGGATTTTTCAATAATTTTATTTCTCAATTCACCTTATGGAGCGGTAGGTTTCGTCACCCGAGGCGGAGTTAAGGAAGCGGTTAAGCTCCCGGGGAAGCACGAGGGCGAGAGCAACGCACCCGATTACGGTAATTATCGTTTCGGGCAGCATATATCCGCCGTTGTAAGTTACCGAATAAATAACCGAGCCCCTGTTAATGCCGTGAATGAGTGAATCGATGTTTGTAAATCCACCGTTACCCTGAGTGTATTCACTCCATACCGTGATACCGCTCAGGAAATGGCAAACAAATCTGAGCGCACTTGCAAAAACAGCGCCGGCTGTGATTTTAGCGGCAAGGCGGCCTTTTGCCTTTCTGAATATTCCACCGAAGCCGAGCACGCCGAAAGCAATAAGATAGTCAAACAGCGCAACAACAATATATGAAACAATACCCTTGACCCAGGCAAAATTTTTAAGACCGAAAATCAGCTCCAGCACGCCGAGAAGCAAAGCCGCGGGAATACCGACTTTGAGACCTCTTCTGTAGGAAAGAACGATTATGGGCACCTGCCCGAAAAGGGAAATACCGCCTCCCTGAAGCCACGCGGGCCAGGGTATAAACTCACTTACTGCCATAAGAGTGGCTGAAAGGGCAAGCATTATTGCCGACTCTGCAAGCACAAATATTCCTGTTTTTCTGTTCATTTTGATACCTCCGTATATTGTTAAAATAAAAAGCGCCCGTTTTTCACGGGCGCATTGCTGCTAAAGTAATCCTATGTTTCCTACGCCCGCATTACCGGGTTCAGGTTCATGGGTATAATCTCAGCCGATTTGCATCAGCACCCCGTTGTTTAATTGTTATTTATCTGTCTTTTTATCAGCCTTTGCCTGCTCGGTGTCACGGTAAAACTGTGTTTTGGGAGTGGGATGAGTCATGGTCTGCCAGAGATTGTCGGCAATCGGTTTCCACTCGGCGGCGAATTTATCGCACTTGCCGCAGAGCACATTCACATCCTCTTTCTCAATAAGGTCCGTTGACCGCGCTCCGGTTTCGCCTATGATTTTACGCAGGCAATCCGGATTCTCAAGCATCGGGCAGGGCCTGAGATGATTATCGTTGAACGGCTGATTATGGTAGTACGCCATAAACAGCGGGCTCTGCAGGCCTTCGAGGATGGTCTTGCTCCGGATATTTGAATCGGAATAATGGACAAAGACGCAGGGCTCCATATCGCCTTCGGAGTTAATGTGGAAATAGTTTCTTCCGCCTGCAATACAGCCGCCCACATACTCCGCGTCATTCTGAAAGTCAAGGAAAAACAGCGGCTTACCGGTCTTTGAATTTCTCACCTTACGCAGCCAGGTGTACATATGCGCCCTTTGATCGGGGCGGGGAATAAGAGCGGAGTCACCCGTGTGGCCTACGGGCATATAGTTGAAGTAAAAGGCGAATCTGACGCCCTTTTCAATCATATAATCCAGGAA
>JAEELT010000087.1 GCA_016282855.1 Clostridiaceae bacterium
AAATATTTCTTGCCGACTTCCATAACAACGTCGGAGAACATCTGGATAAATCTTCTGTAAGAGTCATAAACGAATCTCTCAAAAGCGGGATCCGGGTTGCCTGCTATCATAGCGGCTACAACTTCGTCATTAAGACCGAGGTTGAGGATGGTGTCCATCATACCGGGCATTGAAGCGCGGGCGCCGGAACGCACCGAAACAAGAAGAGGATTGGTAAGGGAGCCGAACTCCTTGCCGTTCTTTTCTTCCATCTTTTTAACGCCTTCCATAGCCTGAGCCATGATTTCGTCGTTAATCTTTCTGCCGTCTTCATAATACTGGGTGCATGCTTCTGTGGTGATGGTGAAGCCGTAGGGAACGGGAAGACCGATTTCGGTCATTTCCGCGAGGTTGGCTCCTTTGCCGCCGAGAAGGTTGCGCATTGACATATTGCCTTCATCGAACATGTAACAATACTTCTTTGACATTCGGTTTTACCTCCGATTTGATTTTGATTGACAGGCTTTGGAAACGGAAATTCCGCCTGCCTCCTATTTTGACCGCTAACATTGTATCACAGCCTTTTATATTTGTAAACAAATAATTTTTCATAAGTGAAATTTTGTATCATACAAAAAAACTCTACGCCCGGGGCATGGTTTTTTTGTTAAAATTTTACATCACGGCGCAAAAAAGCCGCCCCCTGACGGAGCGGCTCTGCGCGGACTTACGCGCGTTTTATTTTTCGTATTTCGCGTTATCAAGGCGGTAAATAATGCCGCCCTCCTCCCCGTCTGCCCCGGGTGTGAGGATGTTGTAGGCAACATACATTGTGTTGCCGATGAAGAAAATGTTCTCGGCTTCGTTTTCGGTTACGGGAAGCTTGCACCTGCCGATAAAGTTGCCGTTGACATCATACTTGTAGATATAATTCTCCTTGTAGTACACGGCATAGATGAACTCGCCGTCCGTGTCTATTGTCTGGCGGGTGTAGCCGTTGTCAATCATATCAAAGGAACCGGTAACCTCAAAATCGGAATTCATCTCCACCACGGTGAAGGTCCTGGAAATACCTGCGTAATAGAAATCGCCGTTACCGACATAAACAACAGAATAAACCTTTGAGTCAATGTCTCTCGTTCCTTTTATTTCAAGGGTTTCAGGGTCAACAAAAGTCAAGGTTGAGTAATTGGGCTTGTTGTTGCATACGATGAGCTCATTTGTGCTGCTGTTGTAGGTAACATCGTTTGCGTGGTCTATGCTGAGATCTTCGGAAACTTTCACCGTTTTCATCGTGGCGGCCGAAATCTTGACTATGCGGCAGGGAACGCTTCCGTCCTCCGCTTTCGGGTCAATGAGAGTCTGATAAATGTATGTGCCGTCCGTGCAGCCGCCCTCAACGGTCTTAATGTTTCCGAATGAGGGTATGGTGCCGACCTTTTTCATTGCTGTTTCCGGCTCTTTGGGGCCGAACAGCCCGAATATGCTGAGGATAGCCATAAAAATAGATACAATTGCCTGTATGATTGCCTGCATTTCTTTTCTCCCCTTTTTCAGGTAATAAAGGAAACTCCGCCTGCCCTTGTGTGCGGGCGCCGTCGTTTCGTGAGCTTTGAGAGTTTACCACAAGCCCGTAAGGATTGCAAGACTTATTTTGTGAAATTTTTTGTTTCGCGGTGACGGCTCGCCCGCCGGAAAATGCCCCGCCGGCGCCTTTACCCCCTTACTTTTTAAGCCTTACGGAAAAGAAAAGCGCCCGTGAGCATCGCTCCGGGCGCGGTTTATTGCCTGATTCAGTTTTCGGATGCCGCTGCAGCCGAAGTGCTTTCGGCCGAGGTGCCAGACTCCTCCGCGGTGCCGGTTTTGCTCTCGCTCTCGGCTTCGGACGAGGTTTCCTCGGTGGTTGCCTCGGTGGTTGTGCGGGTGGTTTCGGGCCTTGTTGTGGTCAGGATTGTAGTGGTTGTGGGTGCCACATAAACCTTCAGCGTCACTTTAGTGCCGACATCATATTTCTGGTTTTCGGTAAGCGAAACCATAATTACCTCGCCGTCGGTATAATTGCCGACGGTTGTGTCTGACCTGATAACCTCAAAGCCGAGCTCGGTAAGGCGGGCGGACGCTTCTTCAAATTTCGCGCCGACCACGTCGGGAAGCACAACCTTTTCTTTGCCCTTGCTGACAAACAGCGTGATTTCGGTGCCCTTGCCTACCATGGTGTCGGGCTCAACGCTCTGGCTGATTATGTAGCCTGTGTTGACATCGTTGCTGTAAATTTCCTGTGACTTTATCTTGAAATTGCTGTTGAATACGGGGTTTGACTCAATATCATAGTAGCTTCTGCCTATGAAATTGGGCACGGCGGTAAGCTCAGCATCCTCCATAACGGTGGTTGTTTCCTTGCCGGGTATTACGATTCTGTCCTTGAGCACGGTCATTGCCAGCACTGCGAAAACCGCTATGCCGAGCAGGGCTATCGCGCCGGCCGTGATGCCGACAATCGCGCCCGCGCCCAGGCTCTTTTTCTTTTTTTGAGCGGGCCTCTGCCTGCCTGAATTGCCGCTTGCCTGCTGCCTGTTGAACTGCTCACCCGACGCGGTTACGGAGGGTGACGCCGAGAGCTCCGCTCTGAGCTGCTCAACCGTTCTCGTTCTGTCATTGGGCTGAATTTGAAGAGCGTTTATAAGCCCGTTTATGACATACGCAGGCAGGGATTCGGCAAATTTCCCGGGCACCATAAGACGGTCGTTTACCGCCCTCTCTCGCGCGGGGATGGGGTCGGAACCGATAAGGGCTCTGTAGAGCACGGCGGCAAAGGCGTAAATGTCGGTCCACGGGCCCTGCTGAGCCTCGGACCCGTACTGCTCAATGGGAGCGTAGCCCTCAAAAATCTGAGGGTTCAGCTTGCCTCCCGCCGAGCGGACTTCGCCTATTGAGAAGCCGGTGATTTTTATCTTGCCGTCCTCCCCTATTACAAGGGTTGTCGGTGAAATACCGCGGTGGATTATGCCGTTTTTGTGCAGAGTGCCGAGCGTGGAAAGAGTAGGCATAAGGAGCTGCCTCGCCTTTTCCCACGGAATATAACCGGTTTTGCTCCTGAGAAGGAAATCGCGCAGGGAAATGCCGTCGAAATGATCGTAAACGGCAAAGGATGTGCCGTAATCCTCAAAAACGGCTGTGACATTTATGAGAGCGGAAAGGCCGCTGAGTTTGACCAGTTTTGCCCACATTTCTTCAAATGAACGGCGCATTTCGGCAAATGCCGCCTCATTGCCGAGCATAACCTGAAGATTGGGGCTCAGATCGGATCTTATGGTTATGGCCGCAGGGCTGAATTCCCTGACATTGACAGCTTTTCTCTCAACAAGATCCCAGCCTATATATGTGATGCCCTCACCGTTTCTCTCAATGGCTCTGCCGAGCAGGTATCTGTTTGCGGCAACGGTGCGAACCGGCAGAAACGGCGGCTCCTGAACCGTGTCAACATGAAACCCGCAGTGGGGGCATTTTTTTTCGTTTCCTATCTCGCGCATGCAGCCCATGCACAGGCTTTCAGAACTGATCATGTATAAAAACTCCCTTGAAACCGGCGATAATAATCTTATTGTGAGTATCTTAACAAAAGGGTATTTTTTTGTCAACGAAAACTACAACTTTGTAATAAATTTTGTTATTGTTGTCAATTATACGCGCAAATATTTGTTTATGAAAAGATTATTTTCTTCTTGAAGTTGCGTTGCGGTGAATATATAATATAATCGTATAATTGTACAATGGCGTTTAATGCGGCCTTGCTGGGCCGGAGCGTGTTTAAAGCGCCTGACACATTCTACAGGAGGTCTTGTATGGCAAAAAAAGAAAACGTGCCTCTATATCTTTTCCACGAAGGCACCAACGCAAAAGCCTATGAATATCTCGGCTCTCACGCCGACGGCGACGGCGCCGTCTTCAGAGTCTGGGCGCCCAACGCCAGATGGGTGGGCGTCGCCGGTGACTTCAACGGCTGGCAGGCCGGAGAGTCGCCCATGGAGAAAATCAGCGGCGGAGTGTGGCAGTGCAGAGTGCCGGGAGTAAAAAGATATGACGCCTACAAATATCTGATTACCGCCGAAGACGGGCATTCCTTCTACAAAGCTGACCCTTACGCTTTTCACGCCGAAACAAGGCCCGGAACTGCTTCTAAGTTTTATGAGCTGCCCGATTTCAGATGGACCGACGCGGCCTGGCTCAAAAAGAGAAAGGAAAGGGATATCTATTCCTCTCCCGTAAACATATATGAAGTCCACGCGGGCTCCTGGCAGACTTACCCCGACGGCAACAACCTGCCGTACCGCGAGCTTGCCGACCGCCTTGTGCCTTATGTGAAGGATATGGGCTATACCCATATCGAGCTGCTCCCCGTTATGGAGCACCCCTTCGACGGCTCCTGGGGCTACCAGGTCACCGGTTACTTCGCGCCCACCTCAAGGTACGGCACTCCCGAGGATTTCGCCTATCTCGTGAACGCCGCTCATAAAGCCGGCATCGGCGTTATTCTCGACTGGGTTCCCGCCCATTTCCCCAAGGATGCTTTCGGCCTTTATGAATTTGACGGCTCCCCCTGTTATGAATACTCCGACCCGCGCAAGGGCGAGCATTACCAGTGGGGCACAAAAGTTTTTGACTACGGCAGAAGCGAAGTGCGTTCCTTCCTGATGTCCAGCGCTATGTTCTGGATTGAAAAATACCACATTGACGGTCTGAGAGTTGATGCAGTGGCGTCAATGCTCTACCTCGATTACGGCAGGGACGACGGCCACTGGATTGCCAACAAATACGGCGGCCACGAAAACCTTGAGGCCGTTGACTTTATCAGAAAGCTCAACGAGATTATTTTCCGCGATCATCCCGATGTGCTTATGATTGCAGAGGAAAGCACCTCCTGGCCCATGGTTTCAAAGCCCACCTTCAGCGGCGGACTCGGCTTCAATTTCAAGTGGAATATGGGCTGGATGAATGACTGCCTTCGTTATTTCTCGCTTGACGGCATCTTCAGAAAGTTCAATCACGACTGCCTCACTTTCTCATTTTTCTATGCGTTTTCCGAGAATTTCGTGCTCCCGATCTCCCACGACGAGGTGGTGCACGGCAAATGCTCGCTTATCAATAAAATGCCCGGCACTTATGAAGAGAAGTTTGCCGGCGTAAGGTCCTTCCTGGGCTATATGATGTCGCACCCGGGCAAGAAGCTGCTGTTCATGGGCAGCGAATTCGGTCAGTTCATCGAGTGGAACTACAAGCAGGGGCTTGACTGGCTGCTGCTCGATTACGACGCCCACAGGCAGCTTCAGAGCTATGTGAGGGCGCTCAATAAATTTTATCTCTCCAGACCCGCTTTCTGGGAGGAGGATTACAGCTGGGACGGCTTCAGGTGGATAGTCAGCGATGACAGCACCAATTCCGTTGTCGCCTATATCCGCAGCGACAGGAAGGGTAAAAACATCATCTCCGTGTGCAATTTCACCACCGTTACCCGCAACGGCTACAAAATAGGCGTACCGGAGCCCGGCACATACAGGCCGGTCTTCTCCTCGGCGTCTCCCGAATTCGGAGGCAGGGGCCTGAGCACATCCAAATCCGTAAAAGCGGTCAAAGAACCGATGCACGGCTACGAATACAGCATCGAGCTTGATCTTGAAGGCCTCAGCTGTATGTACATAGAAAACACTTCAAGGAAAAAGCCCGTTAAGGAGGAATCATAATATGGCAAGAAAGACAGAATGTATTGCTATGCTTCTTGCAGGCGGCCAGGGCAGCCGTCTGGGCATACTCACAAAGAACATCGCAAAACCCGCCGTTCCCTACGGCGGTAAATACCGGATTATAGACTTCCCGCTCTCCAACTGCGTCAACTCCGGCATTTACACCGTAGGCGTTCTCACTCAGTATCAGCCCCTTGAACTCAATGACTACATCGGCAACGGCGAGCCCTGGGATCTTGACAGAGCCAACGGCGGAGTTCATATCCTCTCCCCCTATCAGCAGATAAAGGGTACCGAATGGTATAAGGGCACCGCGAACGCGATTTATCAGAATATAAATTTCATCGAGAGATATGACCCCGAGTATGTTCTCATCCTTTCGGGCGACCATATTTACAAGATGGATTACGCCAAAATGCTCGATTATCACAAGCAGAAGAACGCGGACTGCACCATAGCGATGCTCGAAGTGCCCTGGGAAGAGGCGAGCAGATTCGGTCTTATGATAGTCAATGACGACGGCAGCATTTCGGAGTTTGAGGAGAAGCCCAAAAACCCGAGAAGCAATAAGGCGTCAATGGGTGTTTATATCTTCAACTGGAAAAAGCTGCGTAAATATCTCACAGAGGACGAGGCAAACGAAAACTCAGGCAATGACTTCGGCCACGACGTTATCCCCGCCATGCACTCAAACGGCGAGAGAATGTTTGCCTATCAGTTTGACGGCTACTGGAAGGATGTTGGCACAATCAACAGCCTCTGGGATGCAAACCTTGACCTGCTCAACCCCAATGTTGACCTCGACCTTGATGACGACAGCTGGAAAATTTATTCAAAATCCCCCGCCGCCCCGCCACATTTCGCGGGCAAAAACGCACAGATAGAAAACAGTATGATAAATGAAGGGTGCGATATTCAGGGCAACATTGATTTCTCGGTGCTTTTTGCCAATGTTACCGTTGAAGAAGGCGCAAATGTCAAGTACTCGATAGTCATGCCCGGCACCACAATAAAGAAAGGCGCGACCGTGCAGTATTCCATCGTGGCTGAAAACGCCGTGATAGAAGAGGGCGCCGTTGTAGGCGCAAGCCCCGAGGATATGCAGAATATTGATGACTGGGGCGTCGCGGTTATAGGCCACGGAGTTACAATCGGCAAAGGCGGGTCCGTTCCGCCCAAAGCGATGATTGACGAAGATATCGGAGGTGACAGATAATGGCTATCAACAATGTTCTGGGCATTATATTTTCAAATGCCAACGATGAAGCCGTCCCCGAACTTACCTCTTTGAGGACGATGGGTTCCGTTCCCTTTGCGGGGCGCTACCGCCTTATAGACTTCCCGCTTTCCAATATGGTAAACGCCGGCATAACCAAGGTCGGTGTCATCACAAACAGCAACTACCGTTCGCTTATGGATCACATCGGCAACGGCAATCCCTGGGATCTCGCCAGAAAGAGAGACGGTCTCACCATTCTGCCTCCCTTCAACGCTCCCTCCGCCGGCATCTTCAGCGGCAAGGCCGAGGCCCTTTACGGCAGCATCGGCTACATAAGCGACTCCGGCAAGGACTATGTGCTTCTTGCGGACTGCAACATTGTGTGCAACATAGACTTTGAGGATATGCTTAAATACGCTCAGAGCAAAAACGCGGATATGGTTTTTGCCTGCGCTTACGGCCTGCCCTCGCGTCTGCCGGACTCCGTTGAGTACCTCGCGGATGAAAACGGCAGGATAACCGAGGCGAAGTATGTGGGATATTATGACAAAGAGGTCCTTTATTCGCTCAAAACAATGCTCGTAAAGCGCACCCTGCTTGAGCGCCTGCTTCACGAGGCAAACGCCAAGAGAATATCGGCGCTTGAGGATATTGTAATAAACAATACCGGCAACATCGGTATGTACTGCTACAAGCAGGAGGGTTATGTCAAGACCATAGAGTCCATCGGCTCCTACTATGACATAAGCCTCGACCTGCTCAGACCCGAGGTCAGAAAATCACTTTTCAACCCCGAGAGACCCATTTATACAAAAACCGGTGACAGGACCCCCGCTATCTACGGCATAAACGCCCGGGCCAACAACTCCCTTGTAGCCGACGGCTGCAAAATAGAGGGCGAGGTTGAAAACTGCATCCTGTTCAGAGGGGTCAAAATCGGAAAGGGCGCAAAGGTCACCAATTCAATTATCATGCAGAATACGGTTATCGGTGAAAATGCGAAGATTGACTGCGTAATCACCGACAAGGACGTAACAATAAAACAAGGCAAAACACTTTGCGGCGCATCAAACTATCCCGTTTACATAGGAAAGGGCATAGTAATCTGATACAAAGAGAGAGAAACCGATATGGCACTGGATAAAAGAAAAACAATGAATATCATCACAATTGCCGCGGGCGCGCTCGCCGTGATTCTTGTCACGGTGGTTGTGCTCGTCAAGACGGGAGTGCTCAAAACCTCAAGAGCTGCCGACACCACCACCGACGGCACCGTGCTTGTGTCCGAGGTTGTCGAATACAGCGAGGTCAACGAGGAAGGCGAAGTAGAGTATTACACAATGATAAACTACTATGTAAAGCCGAGCATCTCGTCAAATCACAGTTATCCTTACGTGCCGCCTAAAACGACAAAGGTAGAGGAAACAACCACGGAGAAACAGTATTATATTGAAGTAACCGAGGTTGAAGAGGAAACGGACGAAAACGGCGAAAGAGTGACGGACGAAAACGGAAGAGCCGTTACAAAGACGGTAGTTCACACCAAAAAGACCGACGAGCAGGGCAACGTGCTTGATAACGGCACCACTGCCGAGCCGACCACGGTCACAACGAGCGAGCTCACCACAAGCATCGTTTACCGCACCGACCCGATAAGCAAAAAGCCCATCAAAAACCTCAGGGGCGAATATATCACCGTTGACGTTCTCACCGAGGCTCCGACCACCACAACTACGACAACCAAGCCCGTTGTACACGTTGTGGGCGAAACATCCTCAACCGAGCCTCCCGTGCCCACCACAAAGAAGCCTACAACAACGGCCGTTTCAGACACATCCTCCACCGAGCTCTCAACAGAAAACGTCCCCTACCCCGAAAATCAGCTTCCGCCCGATTCCTTCTCCTCGGAATATGACAGCGGCGAGGTTTCGCCGAATCCGGTTTAAAGCAAAGCCGTGAACTGAATTGAGCGGTATTGACAGAGAAAGTGAGAAAAACATGAAAGTATTATATGTAGCATCCGAAGCCCTGCCCTTTGCGGCAAGCGGCGGTCTCGCCGATGTGGCGGGCTCCCTCCCCGCAGCTCTCAGAAAGCGCAAAGTTGCCTGCCGCGTGGTTATGCCCCTTTACGGCTCGATAGGCAGCGAGATGAGAAGCAGCATGCGATTCATCACAAACATTATGGTTCCCGTTTCGTGGCGTATGCAGTACTGCGGCATTTTTGAGGCAAACGCAAACGGCGTGGTTTACTACTTCATAGATAACGAGTATTATTTCAAGAGAGAGGGTCTTTACGGTCACTATGACGACGGCGAGAGATTCGCGTTTTTCTCCCGCGCAGTGCTCGAAATCCTGCCGTATATTGATTTCAGGCCCGACATAATCCACTGCAACGACTGGCAGAGTGCCCTCGTACCCCTTTATTACACGGCGTTCTACGCGCAGAGAGAGGGCTACACCGGCATAAAGACGGTGTTTACAATTCACAACATCCAGTATCAGGGCATTTACGGCAAGGAAATCCTCGGTGATGTTTTCGGACTGGGCGAGGAGCATATGTCGCTTATCGAATTCGGCGGAGACCTCAACCTCATGAAGGCCGGCATTGAGTGCGCCAACAAGGTCACCACCGTAAGCAAAACCTACGCCCACGAGATTCTCGACCCCTGGTTCAGCCACGGGCTTCATCCGATTCTTCAGGAGAGAAGCTACAAGCTCAGCGGCATACTCAACGGCATAGATGTAGATAATTACAACCCCGAAACAGATAAAAACATACCCTTCAATTATTCCGCCGCCGATTTTTCCGGCAAAGCAAAATGCAAGGCGGCCCTGCAGGAAAGCTTCGGCCTTCCCGTGCGTGAGGATGTGCCCGTAATGGCGATTATTTCGCGCCTTGTTTCTCATAAGGGCTTTGACCTTGTCAAGAGAATTATGTGGGATCAGCTTGCGGCGGCAGATATGCAGCTCATCGTGCTCGGCTCGGGCGACTGGGAATATGAAGAGTATTTCCGCGCTCTCGCGGGAGCTTTCCCCGACAAGGTCGGCCTGCGTCTCGGCTTTGTTCCCGACCTCGCCAGGAAGATTTACGCCGGCTCCGACCTGTTCCTTATGCCCTCAAAGAGCGAGCCCTGCGGCCTTTCACAGATGGTCGCGCTGCGCTACGGCTCTCTGCCGATAGTCAGAGAAACCGGCGGCCTCAAGGATACCATAACCGACAGCGGCGACGGTATGGGCAACGGCTTCACCTTCAAGAGTTATGACGCGTATGATATGCTCGACGCCATAAGAAGGGCTCTGGGCGCTTTTTACGACAAGGATCTGTTCAGAACTCTCGTTGAGCGCGCTATGAAATGCGACAACAGCTGGGGCAAATCCGCTAAGGAATATATAGCCCTTTACGAATCAATTCAGTAATAATTATGAGAACTTACAAGATACATCTCATAAGGCACGGCGAAAACGAAGGCTCCGGCGAGGGCAGGTATATCGGGCACACCGATCTGCCCCTTTCCGAGGAGGGCCGCGCGCGCGCCATGCAGATGAAAGATGATTTCCCTTACCCTTACGCGGATTCGGTTTTCTGCTCTCCGCTGAAACGGTGCAGGGAGACCGCCGCTATCCTTTACCCCGACAGGGAAGCGGTTGATCTGCCGGGCTTTATCGAATGCAATTTCGGCGAATTTGAAAATAAAACCGCCGATGAGCTGCGCGATAACGAGGATTTTGCGGGCTGGCTCGCGGGCAAAAACGCTCCTCCTTTCGGAGAGGCAAGCAAGGACTTCGGCAAAAGAGTCTGCGCCTGCTTTGAGAGCCTTGCCGACGGTATGATGAAAAGCGGAGTCTTCAATGTCTCGGTCATCACTCACGCGGGCGTCATTGCCGCGGTGCTTTCCGCTTACGGCCTGCCTCAGGCTCCCATGCACTCCTGGGTGATTCCCAACTGCAGCGGCTATACCCTGTTGCTTGACCCCTCAATCTGGATGAGGGGCAGAAAAGCGGAGATTTTTGCCGAAATCCCCGATATTCCCCGATAATAAATGTTCACGGAGGATGAAACCGATGGAAACAGTAACCGATTACTTTGGCTGTCTTGTCTTTGACGACAAGGTTATGAAAAAATATCTGCCCTCCGATGTTTACGGTATTCTCAAGAAGACCATAGACGAGGGCGCGAGTCTTGATATCTCCGTTGCAAACGCAGTTGCCGGTGCCATGAAGGACTGGGCAATCTCAAACGGAGCGACTCATTATACCCATTGGTTCCAGCCTCTCACGGGCGTTACTGCCGAAAAGCACGACAGCTTCATAGCTCCGACTGCCGACGGCAAAATAATAATGGAGTTTTCGGGCAAGGAGCTCATAAAGGGCGAGCCCGATGCTTCGAGCTTCCCCTCCGGCGGTATCAGAGCCACCTTTGAGGCGAGAGGCTACACAGCCTGGGACCCGACCTCCTTCGCTTTTATTAAAGATAACACTCTCTGCATTCCCACCGCGTTCTGCGCCTACACGGGCGAAGCGCTTGACAAAAAGACTCCCCTGCTCAGGTCAATGCAGGCTCTCAACAAGCAGGCTCTGCGCATTCTGCGCCTTTTCGGCAACACCAAGGCAAAGTGCGTGCGCCCGTCTGTCGGTCCGGAGCAGGAGTATTTTCTCATAGACAAAGAGCAATATAAGAAAAGAAAAGATCTCATTTTCTGCGGCAGAACCCTTTTCGGCTCCTCCTCGGCAAAAGGTCAGGAGCTTGACGACCATTATTTCGGTGTAATCAAGCCGAGAGTTGCCGCCTTTATGGCCGACCTCAACAAGGAGCTCTGGAAGCTCGGCATACTTGCCAAAACCGAGCACAACGAGGTTGCCCCCTCGCAGCACGAGCTGGCTCCGATATATACCACCACCAATATCGCCACCGACCACAATCAGCTCACAATGGAGATTATGCAGAAGGTGGCCGACAGGCACGGCCTTGTATGCCTGCTTCACGAAAAGCCCTTTGAAGGCGTAAACGGCAGCGGTAAGCACAACAACTGGTCCATCGCAACGGATGACGGAGTCAATCTTCTCTCCCCCGGCGAAACGCCCTATGAAAACGCTCAGTTCCTGCTTTTCCTCTGCGCGGTTATCAAAGCGGTTGACGACTATCAGGACCTGCTCAGAATATCCGTGGCCACCGCGGGCAACGATCACCGTCTCGGCGCCAACGAGGCTCCCCCCGCAATAGTTTCAATGTTCCTGGGCGAAGAGCTCGACGGCATTCTTGACGCCATAGAAAACGACAAGCCTTACAGCGGAGCCGAAAAAACGGTAATGCGTCTGGGCGTGCACGTGCTGCCCAAGTTTCCCAAGGATACAACAGACCGCAACAGGACCTCCCCCTTCGCCTTCACGGGCAACAAGTTCGAGTTCCGTATGCTCGGTTCGGCAAACTCCATTGCCTGCGCCAACATAATGATAAACACCGCTGTTGCGGAGTCGCTCAAAATCTATGCGGACCGCCTCGAAAATGTTGAAAACTTCGAGGAAGCCCTGCACGCGATGATAAAAAAGACAATAACCGACCACAGAAGAATCATCTTCAACGGCAACGGCTATGACGAGCACTGGGTCAAAGAGGCAGAGGCCAGAGGCCTGCTCAACTACAAAACCACTGCCGACTGTATGCCCCACCTGCTTGATGAAAAGAATGTGGCTCTCTTCGCCTCCCACAAGGTCTTTTCGCTTGTCGAGCTTGAGTCGCGCTGCGATATAATGCTCGAAAATTACTGCAAGACCGTGCTCATAGAGGCGAAGACTATGACGGATATGGTCAACCGGCAGATTATACCCGCGGTAGAAAAATTCACGGGCGATGTTGCCGCCATGGCGCTCACCAAAGCGTCGTTCTGCGGCGCCCCGTGCAAATATGAAAATACCGTTGTTGCGGCGCTGAGCAAGGATGTTGACGCTCTGTGCGAAAACGCCGTTAAGCTCGCGTCCCTCACGGATAAAGCATCTGAGTTCGGCAACATAAGAGATAAATCCGCCTACATCCGCGACGAAATACTGCCTCAAATGGAGGAAGTGAGAAAATACGCAGACGAAGCGGAGAAATACACAGCCAAGGAGTATTGGCCCTTCCCGACCTATGACGACCTGCTGTTCTATTGATTAAAATACATATTATATAAAACCGGAAGCGCGGTGTGTGTGCCGCGCTTCCGGTTTTATGTTGTATAATGAAGGAATGAAACTGATGTAATGTCTTTATTGAATTATACGGCTTTGCCGTAAACCGAGTACTTGTCAAAAGCACAGGTGCTGATGTCAACGCCGAAGTAGTCTGCCACGTCTTTTTTCCAGCTGCTGTTGCGGCGGCTGCGATCAAAGGTGATAACGACACACTTTTTGTCATCAACGAGGTCGGTAAATTCGGATACGCTGATTTCAGTGGCTCCGTAGCGGTATGTTTCGTCTTTTTTGCCGTTTGCGTTTACGCTGCTCAGGCACACAAGTTTATCGGATGCAAAGTTCTTCATAATCTATTTCCCTCTTTCTGACGATTTTTTTGTTTTTTCTCAACGGGACGCCTGTCTCATCGGTTCTGTCTAAAGTATAATCCGGCTCCGATTAAGATTCAATTATGCAACTCATTAAGATTTCATTAAGATTTGCTCTGAATTGCATTAATATGATTGATTTTATGTTTTTTATACAATATAATGGCATTGTTTAAAACGAAAGGAAAGGGTAAAAAATATGTACCACATTCTGATCTGCGATGACGAGGAAGATATTGTAAGAGCTCTGAGAATATATCTGCTCGCCGATAATAAGGACTACTCAATCTATGAGGCATATAACGGCAATCAGGCGCTTGAAATACTCGCGTCAAATGACATTGACCTTGTATTAATGGATGTTATGATGCCGGGAATGGACGGAATTGAAACCCTGTGCGAAATACGCAAGACCTCCGAAGTGCCCGTTATCCTGCTCACCGCCAGGAGCGAGGCCGAGGATAAGCGAATGGCTTTCCGCCTGGGTGTTGATGATTACATTACAAAGCCCTTCAATAAGATTGAGGTTGCCGCCAGGGTGGAATACCAGCTCAGGCGCAACTCCTGGAAAGGGAGTAACGGCGGTGAAAAAAAGAGCAACCTCATAGTGAACGGTCCTTTGGTCATTGACAACGAATCAAAATCCGTTAAGGTTGACGGCAAGCCGATAAATCTGACCCCCACGGAGTTTTCAATCCTTAAAATGCTCACCGAAAACGCGGGCTCGGTCTTTTCGCCGAAGCAGATTTACAAGCAGGTCTGGGGTTCGGACCCGCTCGGAGCCGAAAACGCCGTGCTTGTGCACATAAGACACATCAGAGAAAAAATTGAAATTTATCCCGCTCAGCCGAGATACCTGATTTCCGTGTTCGGCTACGGATATAAAATGGAGAAGCTGGACTGATATGAAATATATGATAAAAAGCATATCCGACAAGATAACGGCGGTATTCATTTACCTGCTTCTTGCGGAGCTGGCTGTGGCAATGTTCCTTGCGATAGACTGCCTGGCGGATTACCGCTTCTACTCGGGCGAGGGCACCTCGTACGCTGTAGGAGAGACGATGAGGGTCAAAACGAACTCGGAGTTTGAGTATATCGAGCATTTCACCGAGCTCATGCTCAGGGGTGAGAGCTATGACGATGTATATATAAGGTATAACACCGAAAACTCCAACGTGGTCTTTGAGGTGGTTGACCTCGCCGGCAACCTGATGCTCACAAACCTGCGTGAAAACGAGACCTTTGACACTCAGAACGAAGTGTTTTATGTCAATACAAAGCCGCTTTTCCTCTATGATGAGTCGGGTAATGTAACCTACGGCAAAATGCACGTTTATCTGCGCGACGGTCTGCCCGCGAATGACAGCTACCACCTTGCAAATAATCTGATACGTATTGCGGATTTTATAAAATATCCCATACTCGTTCTCCTGGTTGTGTTTCTGCTCGCGTCAATAGTTGACCTCGGCATGATAATGGCGAGCATAGGCAGCCGCTCCGGCAGCAGGGAGGAAGAGGAAGAGCCCGACAGGTTCATTGACAAAATCCCCTTTGACCTTCTGATTATCATAATGATAGCGATTGTCTCCTTCGTGGGTGTGCTGATAGTGCTTACCTCGGTTGCGGGCATAAAGCAGAGCAACCTCGTTCTCTGGAACGCGGTCATTCTCCTGCTCGCCCTGATTATCGCCTCGGTTCTGCTGCTTTTCAGCATCACTCTCGCAACGAGAATCAAGTACGGTCACGTTTACAGAAATACGCTCATTTTCAAAATCATTGCCGGCATAAGAAAAAAGAGCGGCAAGAAAAACGAGGGCTATTTCAAGGTGCCCTTCACAGGCAAGGTGCTTATCACAATAGGCCTTATTTCGCTTGTTGAAATTCTCGTTACCCTGTTTTTCCTCTTCCAGTACAGAACTCATGAGAGCGGTACGCTCTCAGAATTCAAGTTTATTTATTTCGCCGTTTTCCAGCTTGTGGTAACATTTATACTCAGCTCTCTTTTCTTTATGATGGCGGTAAACCTCTATCACCTGAGAGTCAGCAGCAAAAAGCTCGCTCACGGCAATCTTGACTATTCAGACGACACCACCATACTTTTCGGCGATTTCAGAGAAATCTCCAACGACTTTGAGTTCATAAAAGACGATATGATAAAAGCGATGGAGGAGAAAAACAAAAGCGCTCAGCTCAGAAACGAGCTGATTGCCAACATCTCTCACGATATCAAGACACCGCTCACTTCAATTATAAATTATTCGGATATAGTGAGCAGCGGCGGCTGCAGCGATGAAGAGCTGAAAAACTACCTCGGCGTTATCAGCCATCAGTCTCAGAAGCTCAACGACCTTCTGCAGAGCCTTATTGAGGTCTCCAAGATTTCCACAGGTCAGATTCAGGCAAACTTCGAGTCGCTTGACATAGGCCTGTACCTTTCGCAGATTATAGATGAGTATTCTCCCGCGCTTGCCTCAAAGGGCCTTACCCCCGATATAAGCATCCCCGATGAGAGCATTATGATAATGTGCGACAGCTCCATGCTGTGGAGAATATTTGAAAACCTTATCGGCAATGCCGTAAAATACGCCATGCCCGATACGCGTGTATATTTTGAGGTGACAAAAGCCGACGACAGGGCAACGGTTTCAATCAAGAATGTTTCGGCGCAGAAAATCACGCTCAGCCCCGAGGAACTGCTTCAGAGATTCAACCGCAATGACAAATCCCGCTCATCCGGCGGCAACGGGCTCGGTCTTTCAATCGCAAAGAGCTTCACCGAAGTTCAGAACGGCACCTTTGAAATCGATGTTGACGGCGACCTGTTCAAGGCAGTGCTGACCTTTGATATTGCAAAAGATTCAGCGGAGGAACAGAAATGAAGAGCAAGCTTGCGGTGATTCTTTTTGTGCTGGCTGTGGCGCTTTTCATTTTCTTAACCGGCAACAGAAGCAACTTTGCCGACAGGGGCGTTTCCGGCATACCCGAGCCCGTTCAGGGCCCGGCTCAGGGCACAGTAACAACGACGGCGGCGGGCTATGATACCGTTATCACCTTCAAGGCAAGCTATGATATAAAAGCGCTCGTTGTGAGCACAAAAAACTACCGGGGCACCGGCGTTTTTGACTCCCTTTCCCCCAAAGATGTAGCTCTCGCGTGGGGGAGCGTTGCGCAGCACAACAATGATATAAACTTCCACTGGAGTCAATCCGGCCGCTGGTACTACTGGTACACCGACGGCTCCGTGGACCTTACCCCCGTGGGCTCGTCTTCGGGCGTAAGCAGGCAGTCATCAAACAATCATCTCATCCCCGCCGATGACAGCGTGAGAGAGATGATAGGCAAAATAAAGACCGGCGATTATATAGAAATCATCGGCTATCTCGTGAATTTAAAGGCGACAAGCTCAGGCAGCGGAAAATACTACACCAACTCCTCAAGCCTCTCGAGAAACGACACGGGCGACGGCGCCTGCGAAATCATTTATGTGACGGATGTGAAGTGGCTGTAATATTCAGAGCAAAAGATAAGGACTTCGGATAAAACCGAAGTCCTGTTTTTTTCTTTATCCGGCACTGCTTTGCGCTTCCTCTTTTCTCTCCCTTGTCAGATTCTTCATCCAGTTGAAGCTGTTTATCTTGAATACCGCCACAAAGCATTTGAGAATCTGATCGCTCTTGAGCAGGGCAAAAACCAGCCAGGCAGGCGCGCCGAGGTAAAGGGCAACAGCCGCCGAGGGGAGCACCACTCCAAATACAAATATCATATCGTTTTTAAAGACAAAGCTGATGTCTCCGCCGGATTTCACGAGCCCGAAGAGGCAGGCCATCTGGTAGCTCGTGCCGATAATTGTCACGGAAAGCACCGTGCAGAACTGCAGGGCAAAGCCGGCGGCTTCTTCGGTAATGCCTGAAAACAGAGATATGAACGGCCTTCTCAGCAGGGCAAGCCCCGTGCCGGTGAGCAGACCGACACAAAAGAAAATGAGCTGTGTGGTTCTGGCGTATTCCTTCATCTTTTCCGTTTTGCCCGCGCCGACCGTCTTGCCGGTGATTATGCCCACGGCCGATGCCATACCCGTTATGGAAACATAAGCGAGTGAGTTCATATTGTTTGCTACGCTCGCGGCGGCTATTACGCTCTTGCCGAGACGCCCGAGTATAATGGAGTTGCACATTAGATTGACGCTCCACACAACGTTTCCGCCCACTATAGGAAGCCCGTATCTTATGAAATCCTTTCGCAGCAGAGCGTCTGTCTTAAGCAAGTCCCTCGCCTTCAGGCGCAGCCTGCGGTCAACGCGGAACACATAGAAAGCTATTACCGCCGTTTCCGCTATCCTCGAAACGAGTGTAGCTGTTGCCGCGCCCCTGACGCCCAATGCGGGCAGGCCGAATTTGCCGAATATGAGCGCGTAATTGAGCCCTATGTTGATTACAAGCGAAATCGCCGACACAATCATCCCGATGTTTGCCGCTTCAACACTTCTCATAGCGGCTATTAAGGCCTGTGTGACACAGAAGAAAATGTAAGAGAAGCATACCGTTCTGAGGTAAACGGCTCCCTGCTCCATCACCTCGGGGTCGCGCGTAAATATGCCTATAACCGGTTTCGGCAGAGAAGCGCATACGGCGGTGAGCACGGCGCCGAACAAAAACGAGAAATGAATGCCGATTGCGATAATCCTCTTTATGCTCTCTCTGTCTCCTTTGCCCCAATACTGCGCCGCGAGCACGAGAATCGCGCCCTCAACCCCCGCGGAAAACATCTGCAGAAATGTCTGGAGCTGGCCGCCCATATACACGCCCGACACAGCGGAATCGCCGAGCGAGCTGACCATGAGATTATCGGCAAAGGTTACGGCGAAGGTTATAAGATTCTGAAGCGCCACGGGGAGCGCAAGAGTGACAAGAGAGAGGTAAAAGCTCCTGTCTCTTGTAAGCAGAGGTATTCTCTTTGCTGCCGTTTTATCCATATAATCCGCTCCGTTTTATTGTATGAAAGAATAGTAGCACAACATAAGCCGCTGTTCAATGATTTTTTCAAAATCCTCCGCACACACATAAGGTATATGGTTTTACCCAATATATGCTTACCGGCCGGCTGCTTTCAACAAGATGATGTGTCAGCCCCGCGGCAGGGTACGCCCTCTGTTTTTCCGGCGGATTCACCTTAAAGATTATATAAATATTATTAAAGAAAAAATGCTTGCATTTTATAAAAAACTGTGATATATTATTGAGGCATTTTAACCGTCAATAGGTAAATGCCGAAGACGGGATTTAATTGTGAAATTAAAACGGGTGTTCCTCTGGCGAAGCTTTTTTGTGAATGAACATCTGAAAAAAACGGAGGTTATTCACTATGGATGCACTCAAACTCATCGCGCAGGATTCACTCAAGCAGGACGCTCCCGTAATCGAGATCGGCGATACCGTCAAGGTTCACGTCAAGATTCGTGAAGGCGAAAAAGAGAGAATCCAGGTTTTCGAGGGAACTGTTATCGCCCGCAAAGGTTCCGGCGTTTCCGAAACCTTTACCGTTCGCCGTGTTTCTTACGGTGTCGGCGTGGAAAGAGTATTTCCCATCCATTCCCCCAACGTTGTCAAGGTTGAAGCTGTCAGACACGGCCGTGTCCGCAGAGCGAAGCTCTATTATCTTCGTGACAGAGTCGGCAAGGCAGCCAAGGTTAAGGAACAGATCAGATAACAAATTTCAGGTAGGGCGTAACAATATTTTATTGTTACGCCCTTCTTGAAAAGCCCTCTCTTTATTATTGTATTGAATTTACGCAGGTGAATTTTCAATGAAAAACAAGAGAAAAATCGATGTATATTATTCCGTTTTTCCGCAGGAGGCTCACGGTCCCCTTGCGGCGGTGTATGAAATACTCGATTCTTTCAAAAGCTCGGTTGTTATCATATTTATAATCTTCCTTCTGATTATCCGCGTTGTCGGGGTTGTGGGCGAATCAATGGTGCCCACGCTCAACGACGGCGACAGAATCGTGATTACATCCCGCCCGTATAACCCCGAAAGAGGAGATATCGTGATTCTCGCCCAGCCGTGGGAGAGAGACAACTCCCTGGTCAAAAGGGTAATCGGCGTTGCGGGAGACACCGTGGATATCGACTTCGTGAACGGTTATGTTTATATCAACGGCGAAAAGCAGACCGAGGACTATATCAGAGAGGCCACCCACAGAAGCTACGATATTGAATTTCCCGTCACGGTGCCCGAAGGCTGCATCTTCGTTATGGGAGACAACAGAAACGAATCCCTTGACAGCAGATCGAGCCGGGTAGGCTTTATAGATAAAAACTATGTGCTCGGCAAAGCCTTTTTCAGGCTCCACCCGGAAACAAAGAAACTGTGAGGCAGTATTATGGAAAGCAAAAACAAATCAAAAAGCGGCTCTTTCATCTATGATACGGTCGGCGTTGCGGTCGCCTCGGTCGTCATCGTGGCAATCGCCTTCTCCTTCATTTTTAGAACTGTCGGAGTAAACGGCAGGTCTATGTTCCCCACTCTCAATGACAAAGACAGGATTATCCTTTCCGCCTATCCCTTCAGCCCCAAAACCGGGGATGTGGTGGTCACCTGCCAGCCCTCAAAGGTGGATTATATAGAGCCTACGCTTGTAAAGAGAATAATCGCCACCGAAGGGCAGACGGTTGATATAGATTTCACGCTCGGCATAGTTTATGTTGACGGCAAAGCTCTTGATGAGCCGTATGTGAACGCGCCCGTGCACGAAAGAGAAGACTTTTCCGGCCCGCTCACAGTGCCCGAGGGCTATGTTTTCGTGATGGGAGATAACCGCAACGAATCCACAGACAGCAGAGATTCGAGAGTCGGTCTCATCAGGGAGGATTATCTTCTGGGCAAAGCGATGTTCAGAATTCAGCCCTTCGGTCAGTTCAAAATAGACTGATATGAGAGAAAGCATTTCAAATATAAACTGGTTTCCGGGTCATATGGCAAAGACCCGCCGCCTTATAAAGGAGAGTCTTCCCCTTGTTGACGCGGTGTGCGAAATTGCCGATGCCCGCCTGCCGCTGAGCAGCAGGAACCCGGAAATCGATGACATAACAGGCTCCAAGCCGCGGCTTCTGCTTCTCAACAAATGCGACCTCGCAAATGACGAGGCAACCGCGCGTTACATAAAGCTCTTTGCGGAAAAAGGCATTGCCGCCATAGCGGTTCAGTGCAACACGGGCAAGGGGCTTGATAAATTTCAAAGCACCGTAAGAGAGGTGCTCAGGGACAAGCTCCGCCAGAACGCCGAAAAAGGTATGAGCGGCAAAGCTCTGAGGGTAATGGTTGTCGGAATACCCAACACGGGCAAATCCTCCTTCATAAACCGTATGGCAGGGCAGAACAGAGCCAAGGTTGAAAACAGACCCGGAGTCACAAGGGGCAACCAGTGGTTCAGCATCGGGCAGGGAATCGAGCTGCTCGACACCCCCGGCGTGCTGTGGCCCAAGTTTGAAGACCCCGAGGTAGGGCTCAAGCTCACCTACATCGGCTCCGTAAAAGACAACATCACCGATGTGCAGGAAGTCGCTGTCAGTTTCCTCTCATTTATGAGAAAGAACTACCCCGACAATCTCGTAAAGAGATACGGCATATCGGATTTTGAAGAGCTCGAGCCTTACGAACTTCTTGAGCTCATAGCCCAAAAGCGCGGAATGCTCCTGCGCAAAGGCGAATACGACACCGAAAGGGCCGCCGTAATGCTCCTGGACGAATTCAGGGACGGCCGTCTCGGCAAAATAACTCTCGACTGATTTTTCAGAAAGGACCGGTAGTAAATGAGAAAAGTGCTGGCTGTATTCTTATGTGCCGTGCTGTTCCTTGACGTAATTTGCGTCGGGGTTATTTTCTTTACATCCGGAAATAAAGAGGAGGACACGTCGGAGGGAAACATTTTCACAAAAGCCACCGTGCTTGCCGTGGGCAGCAACACCGCGCAGGATGAAATGCTCATACAGGCGAAAGACAGAAGCAACACCGGCGGCTATGATTTTTCTCTCGTTTACGAAAACATAAAGGATGCCGTTTCAAACGCGGATATGTCCATCATCACTCAGAGCTCAGCCGTTTCTTCATCACACGCCGTAAGCGGAGACCGCAGATTCAACGCCCCTCCCGAGCTCGGCGATGAGCTGATAAAAACCGGCTTTGATGTGGTCAGCATCGCCACGGACCGCATTCTGGATTTCGGCGAGGAGGGCCTGCTTAACACCCTTGATTACTGGGACAGCAGAGAAATCGTTTCAACCGGAGTTTACAGAAACTCCGATGAGGCCGCACAGCTGACTATGACAGAGGCAAACGGCATCAAATTCGGCTTCGTTGCCTTCACAAAAAGCCTGGGCGGCAACAATCTGCCCGAGGACTCTCAGGCGGTTATACTCACCGCCGCAGCGGAAAATGTGCTTGCCGAAAAAATCTCTTACGCCGAAAGAAAGGCAGATGTGGTCATTGTCTGCGCCAACTGGGGCAACGAATTTGAAAAAGAGGTTGACGGCGAATGCCGTGAGCTCGCGGCAAAAATAGCGGACTGGGGCGCCGATGTCATCATAGGCACCCATCCGAACCCCATACAGGAAGCTGAAGTTATAAAGACAGCCTCAGGACACGACTGCTTTGTGGTTTATTCGCTGGGCAACGTTGTTTCCTGCACCTCTCAGCCCGAGCTTCTGCTGGGCGGTATGCTCACCTTCGATGTTGTCAAGAACAAGGAGGAGCGCACCGTTTCTGTTGAGAACTTCTCCGTTTCGGGCCTCGTGACTCACTACGGCATGAATATGTCAAAAGTGCGTATCTATCCCCTCTCGGATTACACGGGCGAGCTCGCTTCTCTTCACGGAATAAACGACAGCTTCGGCGATTTCGGCCTGAGATATCTCGGCAATATTCTCACCGCAACCTACGACAAAAAATATATAAGGAAATAACTATGGACTGTACATACGAAAACGCTGCCGCCGCAAAGGGCTTCAGAGCAATATGCGGAGTTGACGAGGCGGGCAGAGGCCCTCTCGCGGGCCCCGTATATGCCGCGGCTGTTATTCTGCCGCCCGACCTTGAAATGCCCGGGCTCAACGATTCAAAAAAGCTCTCCGAAAAGAAAAGGGAAGAGCTTTTTGATATTATTACGGCAAACGCCGTCGCTTACGGCATAGGCACCGC